>NZ_MAKD01000098.1:0-14443 GCF_001691235.1 Vibrio sp. ZF57
AGCGCAACCTTGCCAAGGTTGAGGTCATCGGTTCGAACCCGATGTATCGCTCCAGCTTTCTTCTAAAAAAGCTAATAAGTACTTTAAACCTCTGTGTTTAAAGGCGACCACAAAGGTCACGCTCTTTCTTTAATGCTGCGAAGCATAATCCCCCAAAAAAGCAAATAATCCTCCATCATGGTGGATATTTTTTTGTCTTAAATTTTTCTTAGCAACTGAAATGCTAGTAAATATCAGGTCTCTGAAGCAGACACTTGAGGTTTTTCACATCTATAAACAGACTTATCCACAAAATGTTAGGTGTGGATAACTTGGTTGATAAAGTTGTTTCAGGCTTAATTCTTTACCTATCCCTAAAAGATCTTTCTTGTTTTCAATATATTAGATGAATTGCAGCGATCGTAACTTGTTGTTTTTTATCAAGTTGGATGCCTATCTTGGATTTAATAAAAGATCGTTAACTTGTTGTTTTTTGATCTTAATCATTTATCGGTACTGTGTTTAACTTTTCTCGGGTGTCGGAAGTTTACGAGAGTTCTGAATTTTTTCCACATTGTTAGAATTGAGAACAAGGTCAAACATTGTTCTAAAATTATGTGCAACGAGTTGTCTTAAATATTGGACTATCGATGTGGGTGTCGCTGTCAATCGTTGATACCAAAAGGGCTAGGCGTCTCTTGGTAGTCCTTTCTCTACTATACGTATCAGTCTGTGCTTTTTGGTGGAGATTTTGCTGTTACTTTTTTGCACACAGCTATTTTTCTGCGTAGAGCCATCTTCTTGCACATTGCTAGCGTTGGGTAACTGCTGTAGTTGTTTATTCAAAGCCCACTCAATATGCACATCCAACATATCGTTTTTCCCTTGATGAGATTCCAGGGTTTCAATAATGCGTTGTTGGAATGGTGCATTGCCCATCGCAACAAAGATGTTGCGTAACCACTGGGTGTGGCCGATACGTCTGATTGCTGAGCCTTCCATTTTCTTTAGGAAGGTTGCTTCGTCCCAACTTGAAAGTGAAACCAGATCGGCTTCTTGGAAATCTTCTCTGCGGTGAAAGTCTGTTTGCTCTGTGAGTTCGGCATGACGATTCCACGGGCAAACTAACTGACAATCATCGCAACCGTAGATACGGTTACCAATGGCATCTCTATACTCTTCAGGGATCACACCATCATATTCAATGGTTAAGTACGAAATACATTTGCGCGCATCAACCACGCCATCAGCAATAATGGCACCCGTTGGGCAAGAAGTGATACATGCGGTGCATTTGCCGCACTCATCAACACTGGGTTCATCCGTGGGAAGAGGGATGTTAACTAACAGCTCCCCTAGAAAGAACCAAGAGCCAGCGTCTTTATCAAGAATTAATGAGTGTTTACCTGTCCAGCCCAACCCTGCTTTTTGAGCGAGTGGTCTTTCCAAAATGGGCGCTGAATCGACGAAAGGGCGTGAGTCTAAACCCTCGACCTCTTTTTCAATTCTTTGTCCTAGCTTTTTCAACTGGTTACGGAACAATTTGTGATAGTCGCGGCCTAAAGAATAGCGGCTGATGTAGCCTTGAGTGGTATCGCTTAGGTTAGAGGCGAACTGAGCTTCTGGTGGTAGGTAGTTCATTCGAGCGCTGATCACTCGAATTGTGCCTGGGTGAAGTTCATCAGGACGTGCACGCATCATCCCATGTCGAGCCATCCAATCCATTTCGCCGTGGTTGCCAGCATCTAGCCATGCTTGAAGAGGGGCTTCGTGTTCACTTAAATCAACATCGCAGATGCCAACTTTTTGAAAGCCCAGCTCTTTTCCCCAGATTTTAATTTTTTCAGCAAGATGGTCTAGATTCATGGCTTATTTCTTATTTTCTCTGTTTTACAATTAGAGATAAGGCTAATTAAAATTAGGTTCGGCAAAAATGGGGGCGGATCTTAACGGATCTTAGTGGTGTTGACCAGAACAGACGCGTTTTGATCAGTATTTTTCATAGAACTTACACTTGAGTGCTTGTCTCCCAAAAGCATCACGGTTTACTATTCTTGTTCTTTTGATTTTTATATAGTCAACGATCGATTTTTAGAGAACGTATTCATGAGCACGAAACAATTTACTTTGAAAGATGAACAAGCAACGATTCAATTAGGAACGGAGCTTTCTAATCTTTGCTCACAGCAGACGACTATTTATCTGCATGGTGATCTTGGCGCAGGTAAAACGACTTTCAGTCGTGGCTTTGTAAAAGCACTTGGCCATCAAGGAAATGTAAAAAGCCCAACGTATACTCTAGTTGAACCTTATCAACTTGCAGATTGGCAGGTGTACCACTTTGACCTTTATCGCCTAGCAGATCCTGAAGAGTTAGAGTTTATGGGAATTCGTGACTATTTTACGCCGGATGCTATCTGTTTGGTTGAGTGGCCTGAGAAAGGTTATGGGATGCTACCAGAAGCCGATTTGGATATTGATATTCGTTACCAAGACGATCACCGTGTTGTTTCTTTAACCGCTAATAGTGAATACGGACAGCGCTTACTTAGTCAGTTGGAGTTATGTTGATTTCTAAACGCCTTATTTCAACAGTGGCCATGATGGCTGCTGTTTTTTCTATACTGTTTTCTTCACTTGTTTCTGCAAACTCACTGAAAAGTTTAAGGGTTTGGCCTTCTCCAGAAGAAACTCGTGTGGTTATCGACTTAAAATCAGAAGCGGACTTTAGCTATTTCACCCTGAGTAGCCCGAGTCGCTTAGTGGTTGATTTAAAAAATACCAGTCTTGCGACTAAGTTACCGGTCGAGGTGAAAGACAGCCCTGTTCTATCTAAGATTCGTAAGAGCTCACCGCCAGACAAAAACACCTATCGCTTGGTTTTTGAGTTAAAGAAGTCGTCTAAAGCAGAATTATTCAAACTGAGCCCGACTCCAGGTGGTCAGTATGGACACCGTTTGGTGATCGACTTACCTCATGGTGCGGCAAGTAAAGCGACATCGACACCGAGTAAGCCAACGGTAAGTAAGAACATTAATCAGGTTAAGCGCCAGAAAGATATTCTAATTGTGATTGATCCTGGCCACGGTGGTGAAGACCCAGGTTCGATTGGTCCTACGCGTAAATACGAAAAAAACGCGACTCTGAGTATTTCTAAGAAGTTAGCAGCTCAACTGAATGCGGTCCCGGGGATCAAAACTCGTATGACTCGTAATGCTGATTACTTTGTGAACCTGAATCGACGTGTTGCGATTGCTCGAGAGAATGAAGCTCACCTGTTGATCTCTATTCACGCCGACGCCTTTACGACGCCTCAACCAAGAGGTGGTTCAGTGTTTGTATTGAACACTCGACGTGCAAATACAGAGATCTCTCGTTGGATTGAGAATAAAGAGAAACAGTCTGAATTGCTTGGTGGTAGCGGTGCAGCGTTCACAAGCAATATTGATGATAAGAACGTAAACCAAACCCTGCTTGATTTGCAGTTTAGCCACTCTCAAAAAGAGGGCTACAAACTGGCAACGGCAATTCTGTCTGAAATGGGTAAGGTTGCGAAACTGCACAATAGCAAGCCGATTAACACCAGCTTAGCAGTATTACGTTCACCACAGATCCCATCAGTACTGGTAGAGACAGGTTTTATTTCGAATCCGACGGAAGAGAAGCTTCTTTTCCAACGTTCGCACCAAGATAAATTGGCACGAGCAGTGACTAAAGCGGTGGTTAAGTATTTGAAGGCTAACCCGCCTGAAGGGATTATCTTGTCTAACGCAACGTCATCAACGGGCAGCGTGAGCCAACATAAAGTCTCTCGTGGTGAGTCTTTGTCTGTGATTGCGAGCAAGTATGGTACGTCGACACAGACGTTGATGAAGTTCAACAATCTGAAATCGAGCAGCCTAGCAATTGGTCAAGTACTTAAGATTCCAGGCAGTGCTTCAACTTCATCATCAAGCAGTGCGGTTCAAACTAAGACCATCACTCACACGGTTAAGTCTGGAGAGTACCTAGGTAAGATCGCCAGCCGCTATAAAGTGTCGGTGGCTGATATTAAACGTGAGAACCGTTTGAAATCAGAGACGGTGAGAGTAGGCCAAAAGTTACGTATTACGGTTGAAGTTAAAGATGTTCCTCTGCGCAAACACAAAGTTGCAAGAGGTGATTACCTTGGCAAGATAGCTTCGAAATACGGCGTGAGCGTCAACAGCATTCGCCAAGCGAATAAGCTAAGATCTGACAGTCTAGCTATCGGCCAAGTGTTGATTATTCCTCACAAGTAGTCTTGGGAATGCTAAACAGCTTCAGGTATATCAATGATAAAAAATAAGAACTAGTGCAAACGTAGCAGCGTTTCCATCAATGGCAGTAAGGTAGCTATAAATATGACGATCAAAATACTGCCAGCTCGGTTAGCTAACCAAATCGCAGCGGGTGAGGTGGTAGAAAGACCCGCTTCTGTTGTAAAAGAGTTGGTTGAGAACAGTTTGGATTCTGGTGCGACACGTATCGATATTGATATCGAGAAAGGTGGCGCCAAGATGATCCGCGTTCGTGACAATGGTAAAGGCATCGTAAAAGATGAGCTTGCCTTGGCACTGAGTCGTCATGCTACCTCCAAAATCCACACTCTTGATGACCTAGAGGCGATCGTCAGCCTCGGTTTCCGTGGTGAAGCGCTGGCGAGTATTAGCTCGGTTGCGCGCTTAACCATGACGTCACGCCCTGCCACTCAAGATCAAGCTTGGGCAGCACACAGTGAAGGCCGTGATATGCAGGTGAAACTGCAGCCTGCGGCGCATCCTATTGGCACTTCGGTTGAGGTGTTGGACCTGTTCTTTAATACGCCAGCACGCCGCAAATTCTTACGCACCGAGAAAACTGAATTCACCCATATTGATGAGTTGCTTAAACGCATCGCATTGAGTCGTTTTGATGTGACGATCAACCTTCGTCATAACGGCAAGATGATTCGTCAGTACCGCGCTGCAAAAACACAAGTTCAAGCAGAAAAGCGAATCGCTGCGGTATGTGGCAATCCTTTTGTTCGTCATATGCTTAAGATCGAACTTGAGCATCAAGGCCTAAAACTTCATGGCTGGATCACCACGCCAGAAGGAGCAAGACAACAAAGCGACCTGCAATACTGCTATGTGAATGGTCGTATGATGCGTGACAAGCTGATCAATCATGCGATTCGTCAAAGCTACGAAACCAGCCTGCGTCCAGACCAATTCGCGACGTATGTGTTGTTCATTGAACTCGACCCACATCAGGTGGACGTGAATGTCCACCCTGCAAAACATGAAGTGCGTTTTCATCAAGCGCGCCTTGTGCATGACTTTATTTACCAAGCATTGAGTGATGGTTTAGCACAGAGCAAGCAGATCGATGCTGCACCAATCAATCAGTCGGCTTTTCATCAGTCAGAAGTGATTCATCATCAGCAAGATAGTACGAGCTCTGCAGTTGATGGTGTTGCAAGTTTCGCTGAGCCAGAAAGCGTAATGCCTAGCAGTTCGGATCAAACCCAAGTTTCGGATAGGGTGCGACACGCTATTGAGCAAACGCCTGCCTACCCGAGAAAAGCAGAATCAGAGCACGCTTTTGATAAGCCTCAACACAGCGTTAATGATGGTGGGCGACACTATGTTTCATCAATTAGCCCAAGCTCATCAACCAGTCCAAGTTCATTAGCTGGCCGAAGCTCGGCTACTAGTGACAGCAGTTTTACCGGTTCCTCTCGCCAAGAGTGGATAGAGTCTCGACCTGAACCTAAAAAAGAGAAAGAGCCACACCAACATCATGGTGAACCCGCGCCCTCTAAGCGAGAAGTGAAAGCCTATAAAGAGCTTTTGAAAACGCCTGATTTTGATGATCAAGTTGTACAGCCTTCATCTTCTCAAGAGCATGTGGCACCAGTAGAAACCAGAGACAACTTAGAAAATAAAGAAAATAAAGAAAATAAAGAAGCTAAGCCTGCTCAACAGAATCCTGTTCATTTAAAGCCAAGAGCAGCAGTGACGGATTTGGGGAAAGCGGTCTCGGTTGTTGAACGTCAATATCTCGTGATGGGCAACAAGAATGGCTGTGTTTTGGTTTCCTTAGCTAAGGCTGAATTATTACGTGTTGTTGGTCAGCTTGATACTCGAGGTGGCGCGTTAAAAAGCCAACCGTTATTGGTGCCTTTATCGATTAAGCTGGGTAGTGAACTTGTCGAAGTTGCTAAGGCGCTGAGTCAAACTCTGGCATTACTGGGGATTGAGCTTAAGGCGCGAAACAGCGAGGCGGTAATGGTGATGGGCGTGCCTTCTCCTTTAAGGCAGCAAAACTTACAAATTTTGATCCCAGATCTGTTATCTTACGCGGCTTCAATAAATGCCCAGGGTGCAGTGAAGCAACCTAATGACATGTTGTCAGCTTTGGTTAACTGGATCGGGATTCAAACCGCACAAGTAAAAAGCGACTACACTTTATCTGAAGCGGTTCAACTAGTTGGGGAACTAGAACAACTTTGGCATGGTCTACTTCCATTAGATGATCCAGAGTTTGTTAATCCTATCGACTTTTCAGCGACTATAGCCGCGTTTACGGTTTAATTTTTTCGCGACGACCTTTGTCTTTTTAGCTGAATACGTCGCGACACAAAGCCCTTTGCTAAAAAGCGCTAAAACAGAGAAGCAAATACAAAATATCATGACTGAAAAATTACCTTTAGCGTTGTTTTTAATGGGCCCAACGGCGTCAGGAAAAACAGATTTAGCTATCCGCTTACGTCAGAAATACCCTGTAGAGATCATCAGCGTCGATTCGGCATTGATCTACAAAGACATGGATATTGGTACCGCTAAACCGGATGCGGAAGAGCTTGAGCTCGCGCCTCATCGCTTGATTGATATTTTGGATCCAAGCGAAGCGTATTCTGCGGCAGATTTTCGTCGTGATGCGATCAATGAAATGAATAAGATTGTAGCGGAAGGCAAAATCCCGTTACTTGTTGGTGGCACAATGCTGTACTACAAAGCATTGTTGGAAGGTTTATCGCCATTACCAGCCGCGGATCAAGAGATTCGTAAGCAGATTGAAGCGGAATCTATCGAACAAGGTTGGCAGGCATTGCACGATCAATTAAGAGAGATAGATCCCGTATCCGCTGAAAGAATACACCCAAATGATCCACAAAGGCTTTCAAGGGCATTGGAAGTTTACCGAATTTCGGGTAAAACATTAACAGAGCTAACTCAAACGAAAGGCGATAGCCTGCCATTTCGTGTAAAACAATTTGCAATAGCTCCCAAGGAAAGGACTGAACTCCATCGCCGCATTGAGCTGCGTTTCGAGAAGATGATAGAAGCTGGGTTTGAAGATGAAATGAAGGCGTTGTACGCCAGAGAAGATCTTCACCCTGAACTGTCATCGATCCGATGCGTTGGTTATAGGCAGATGTGGGATTATTTAGACGGTAATTGTGATTTAGACGAAGCGGTTTTCCGTGGTGTCTGTGCAACCCGTCAGTTGGCCAAGCGACAAATCACCTGGTTGCGCAGTTGGGATGATTTAACTTGGTTAGATAGCGAAAACATTGATCAAGCGTTAGAAACTCTTTCAGATGCAATAGCATCTGATTAGTATTGCTGTGTATAATGTGATCGCTTTTGCGTGAATATACTCTGGAAAGGATCCGTTATTGAGGCTTTTAAAAATCACAGCCTTTCAATAACAACGGAGTTTTTTTATTCATTTAGCTCAGATGCAAAGGCCGCACCTTTTTGTGCACCACTAGCTAAATAATTACAACAAAATACAAATAAGGAAAATAAAATGGCTAAGGGGCAATCGCTACAAGACCCATTCCTAAATGCACTCCGTCGTGAGCGCATTCCAGTCTCTATCTATCTTGTTAACGGCATTAAGCTGCAAGGTCAGATCGAGTCTTTCGATCAATTCGTGATCTTATTGAAGAACACAGTAAACCAAATGGTTTACAAGCATGCGATTTCTACTGTGGTACCTGCTCGCGCAGTTAGTCACCACAGCGGCGAGCAACGCACGCCATCTGATCGTCCAGAGAAGACTGAAGATTAATCGTTCAATTTGTACAGCTTGCGCTGTAATAAGGAGTTGGTTGCTTGTTTGACCGTTATGAATCCGGCGAGCGAGCCGTACTTGTTCATATCAACTTCACGCAAGAGGGAGAATGGGAAGATCTAAGCGAATGTGAAATGCTGGTCTCCTCAGCGGGGGTAGAAACGCTACAAGTGATTACTGGTAGCCGACAATCCCCACTCCCTAAATACTACGTTGGAGAAGGTAAAGCCCTAGAAATCGCACAAGCTGTTCAGCTGACCGGTGCTGAAATTGTGATTTTTAACCACTCCCTCTCTCCTGCCCAAGAGCGCAACCTCGAGCAATTGTGTAAATGTCGTGTGATTGATCGCACGGGTTTGATCTTAGATATTTTTGCACAACGTGCGCGAACTCATGAAGGTAAGCTACAAGTTGAGCTCGCTCAGCTTCGTCATATCTCTACCCGATTGATTCGTGGTTGGACTCACCTTGAAAGGCAGAAAGGTGGTATTGGTCTTCGTGGTCCAGGTGAAACTCAACTGGAAACCGATCGACGTTTGTTGCGTGACCGTATAAAGGCAATACTACGTCGTTTAGCGAAAGTTGCTAAACAGCGTGAACAAGGACGACGTGCTCGTAATCGAGCTGAAATCCCAACAATTTCTTTGGTTGGTTATACCAACGCAGGGAAATCAACACTTTTCAATCGCATCACAAGTGCTGGTGTTTATGCGGCAGACCAACTGTTTGCAACCCTAGACCCAACACTACGTAAGATTGATTTGGCAGATGTCGGGCCTGCAATTCTCGCAGATACCGTAGGTTTTATCCGTCATCTACCACACGACTTGGTCGCTGCGTTCAAGGCAACATTACAAGAGACGCAGGAAGCTGACATTTTGTTACATGTTGTTGATGCCAGTGATGACCGTTTTCGTGAGAACATTCAGGCTGTTCATGAAGTATTAGAAGAAATCGATGCTCATGAAGTGCCAACCCTTGTAGTCATGAACAAAATTGACTGCATGGAAGACCAAAAACCTCGAATTGAAAGAGATGAAGAGGGCGCACCTCGCGCTGTTTGGGTTTCTGCAATGGAAGGAGAAGGTATTGAGCTACTGTTTGAAGCTTTAACTGAGCGTTTAGCTAGCCAGATGGTTCAATTCCGGTTGTGTATTCCACATCAACATCAGGGTCGCATTCGCAGCTTATTCTTCGAGATGAAATGTATTCAACAGGAAGAGTATGATGAAAATGGTAACTTGTTGATAGATATCCGAATGCAACAAATAGATTGGTCTAAACTTGAAAAAAGAGAAGGGGCGCTCTTAGGTGACTTTATCGTTACCAAAGAGACTGCTACAGTATAACGTCATATCAAATGATGGAGCTTTCTAATGGCGTGGAATGAGCCTGGAAATAACAACAACGGCGATAATAACGGCCGCGATAATGACCCTTGGGGTAATAAAAATAATCGCGGCGGCCGAGATCAAGGACCGCCAGATCTAGACGAAGTGTTTAGTAAACTAAGTCAAAAGTTAGGTGGCAAGTTTGGTAAAAAAGGTGGCAACGGCAACGGACCATCTATTGGTGGTGGCGGTGCAATTGGCTTTGGTGTCATTGCCGTTATTGCTATTGCTATCTGGTTCTTCGCTGGTTTCTACACTGTTGGCGAAGCAGAAAGAGCAGTAGTACTTCGACTGGGTCAGTTCGACCGTATCGAAGAACCTGGTCTTAACTGGCACCCACGCTTCATCGATGAAATCAGTGATGAGCAACTAGTAAACGTTCAAGCGATTCGTTCTCTACGTGCTGCTGGCACGATGCTAACGAAAGATGAAAACGTTGTGACCGTTGAAATGGGTGTTCAATACCGTGTTTCTGACCCATACAAGTACTTGTATCGTGTAACGAATGCAGACGACAGTTTACGCCAAGCAACCGATTCCGCGCTTCGTGCGGTAATTGGTGACTCACTAATGGATAGTATCCTGACAAGTGGTCGTCAGCAGATTCGTCAAAGCACTCAAGAAACGTTGAACCGTATTATTGATAGCTACGACATGGGTATTCTGATTGTTGACGTGAACTTCCAGTCAGCACGTCCACCTGAGCAAGTGAAAGATGCATTTGATGATGCTATCGCGGCTCGTGAGGATGAAGAGCGTTTTGAACGTGAAGCTGAAGCTTACCGAAATGACATTCTTCCAAAAGCAACAGGTCGTGCTGAGCGTTTGAAGAAAGAAGCGGTGGGTTACTCAGAGCGCACAGTTAATGGTGCTCTAGGTCAAGTTGCTCAATTCGAGAAACTGCTACCTGAATACCAAGCTGCTCCTGAAGTAACACGTAACCGTATGTACCTAGATACAATGGAAAAAGTGTACTCAAGCACATCGAAAGTCCTGATTGATTCTGAATCAAGCGGTAACTTGCTATACCTACCAATTGATAAGCTAGGCGCACAAGGTGGTTCTCAGTCGGGCTCTCGCCCTGCAAAAGCATCATCAACTTACGATCAAATTGAGTTAGAAACTCAAGCGGATCCAAAGCCTAGCACTCAAACTCGTTCAGACAGTTCACGCCAAGGGAGATACTAATAATGCGTAAATTAATGATCCCTGTATTAGTTGTGACGATTGCCCTTCTATTGATGTCAGTGTTTGTGATTCAAGAAGGTGAGCGTGGCATGGTAATTCGTTTTGGTCGAGTTCTCGATGACAACGGCGTATCACGAATCTATGAACCAGGTCTGCACTTTAAACTACCGATGTTTGATCGCGTAAAAGTACTTGATGCTCGTATTCAAACGATGGATGGCCGTTCTGACCGTTTCGTAACATCAGAGAAAAAAGACGTTCTAATTGATACTTACGCAAAATGGCGTATTGCTGATTTTGGACGTTTCTATCTGAGTACCGGTGGCGGTAATATCATGACGGCAGAAGCACTTCTTGAGCGTAAAGTGACAGATGTTCTTCGTTCTGAAATTGGTTCTCGTGAAATTAAGCAGATCGTGTCAGGCCCTCGCAACAAGGACATCCTGCCAGACTCTGCTGATAGCGAAGTCGTCACAACGGTAGCGGCTGCAGAAGCACTAGAAGTTGATGGCGAACGCGATAAGATCATGGAAAACGTTTTGTCTGGAACGGCAGAAAGTGCGATGGCTGATTTAGGTGTTGAAGTTGTTGATTTCCGTATGAAGAAGATTAACCTTCCTGACGAAATCAGTGAATCTATCTACCGCCGTATGCGTGCAGAACGTGAATCGGTTGCTCGTAGACACCGTTCTCAAGGTCGTGAGAAAGCGGAAGTTATCCGTGCTCAAGCTGAGCTAGAAGTGGCAACAGTTCTTGCTGAAGCTGACCGTACAGCTCGAATCACTCGTGGTGATGCGGATGCAGAAGCAGCGAAGATCTACTCTGATGCGTTCAGCAAAGATCCTGAGTTCTACGGCTTCATGCGTTCATTGCAAGCTTATGAGACATCATTTAGCGATAAGAGCGACATTCTAGTACTGGATCCGAAGACTGACTTCTTCCAATACATGAATCAAGCAAGCGGCGCTCCAGCAAAATAAGCTGATGCGTTAGCGAATGCTTAGCTTAATAAGCAAAATACGTTAAAACTTAAAAGGCTCCCATTGTGGGAGCCTTTTTGTTTTCTATGACTTCTTTCAGGAGGAGACATGTTTGTGGATTCACTATTGGGGCGCGAGGGAAGGCGCTTAACAGCGTTCTACTTATAGAAACCTAGCGGTAGGTCATGAAAGCGATAACCGCTCCAGCCACCACAAGACAGCCTCCAATGCGGCGCAGTTGCGTGTCTGGTTGCTCGCTCAGTTGCGCGACCATGTTTCTCCAGCCATTGGGTGCAATCAAGGGGCCGAGCCCTTCCACAATAAGTACGAGCCCAATAGCGAGCCAAATTGATTGAGACATGGTTCTGCCTTTTGTCTGTAAAAAAGCAATGATATCAGTATCTTTACACATCTGCCCCCAGTTATGGCTGGTTTATTTTTGTACAACGTTAACGTTTATGAACAAAAAGTGACTGCAAGAAGTGTGATTCAGTGCTAGAATCCATTTTTAATTAGCAACAGAAATTGGAAAGATGGGAAATAACGTAGTCGTTCTAGGCACCCAATGGGGTGATGAAGGTAAAGGTAAAATCGTTGACCTTTTAACTGAAGATGCAAAATACGTGGTTCGCTACCAAGGCGGTCACAATGCAGGTCACACACTTGTAATTGACGGTGAAAAAACCGTTCTTCACTTAATTCCATCAGGCATCCTACGTAATAACGTTAAATGTGTTATTGGTAACGGTGTAGTATTATCGCCTGACGCACTTCTAAAAGAAATGAAGCCTCTTGAAGATCGCGGTATTCCAGTACGTGAACGTCTTTTCATCTCTGAAGCTTGTCCTCTAATTCTTCCGTACCACATTGCAATCGACAACGCGCGTGAAATCGCTCGTGGCGCTAAAGCTATCGGTACAACGGGTCGTGGTATCGGTCCTGCTTACGAAGATAAAGTTGCTCGTCGCGGTCTACGCGTTGGCGACCTTTTCGATAAAGAAGCATTTGCTGAGAAGCTAAAAGAAGTGATGGAATTCCACAACTTCCAACTAGAGCACTTCTACAAAGCTGAAACAGTAAGCTACGAAGAAGTTCTTGAGCAAGCGATGAGCTACGCAGATATGTTAACTGCGATGGTTATCGACGTAACTGACGAACTAGACGCAGCACGTAAGCGCGGCGACAAGATCATGTTCGAAGGTGCTCAAGGTACGCTACTAGATATCGACCACGGTACTTACCCATACGTAACGTCTTCTAACACGACTGCTGGTGGTGTTGCTGCAGGTTCTGGTTTCGGTCCTCGTCACATCGGTTACATCCTTGGTATTACTAAGGCTTACTGTACTCGTGTTGGTTCAGGTCCATTCCCTACTGAGCTATACGATGGCCTTGAGAAGCAAGACCCAGTTGGTAAACACCTCGGCGATGTTGGTCACGAGTTTGGCGCAACAACTGGTCGTCTACGTCGTACTGGTTGGTTCGATGCTGTTGCTATGCGTCGTGCAATCCAAATCAACTCTCTATCTGGTATGTGTCTAACTAAACTAGACGTTCTAGATGGCCTAGAAGAACTAAAAATCTGTACTGGTTACAAGATGAAAGATGGTTCTATCCTAGAAGTTTCTCCAATGGCTGCTGAGTCATTCGAAGAAGCGACGCCAATCTACGAAACAATGCCTGGTTGGTCTGAAAACACATTTGGTGCTAAATCTATCGACGCGCTTCCACAAGCTGCTCTAGATTACATCAAGCGTATCGAAGACCTAACTGGCGTTCCAATTGATATCGTATCAACTGGCCCAGATCGTAACGAAACTATCATCAAGGTTCACCCATACGGCGCATAATGCCTGCTGAGTGATTACCAGGCACGAACAGTGCTTTGATAATAAAATAGTTTTCTAAAAGCCGACTTTATTAAGTCGGCTTTTTAATACCTGCAATTTAGCCGTTCACTCTTTGATGGTGATCTTTTAAGCGTCATCAGGCAAAATATTGCCCATTAGCGGCAAGTTTTGTCTAAAGCCGTCGGGGTTATTGCCGATACAGATATCATGGAAAGTGAAGTTCACACTGTTTTGTGCGTGTAGAAATCCTCTGCACCCCTCAATAGATAACTTTAGCGACAGATAATAGAGTGCAGGTATGAAGCTACGAATTGTGGCAGCTTCATTGATAATGGCACTGAGCTCACCCTTGAGTCATGCAAATTTGGCTGATGTGGGAGAGCCCGTTCCAATATATACAGAAGCTGAACTGATTAATTTAATCGAAAATAATCAACATCTAGAGCGAGTGAAAGCTGATAAGTGCCAGTTAGTTGAAGATATCGTTGCTCGCGCAACGCGTATTAGCTTGCCTTCTTATGAGTTTTTATACGGTGATATGTTGGCTTGGGGTGTGTGTGTTCCACAAGATGTAGAGCTTGGCCTTTACTATATGGAGAACGCGGCACATCAAGGTTTACCCGCTGCATTAGAGCAGTTAGGTCGTTATTACTCTCGTGGTACTTTGGTACAACAAGATCAAGAGCGTGCGATTCCGTATCTACGTGAAGCGGCCTCTATGGGTAACTTAAGTGCGAGCATTCACTTAGCGGAACTCTTGTTACGTGACTACGGTAGCCCATTGGATTATGAAGATGCTTACCGTTGGTTGTATAACTCGGTAACCGCAGACCAAAGACAACACAGACGTATCACTGTGCTTCGTAGCGGTCTGGAACAGAGAATGCCAGACAATATTATTGCTCGAGCAAAGCGTCGAGACGTGTTCTGGTAAGACAGATTATTGAATGAGCAATGATGATTAAGGTAC
>NZ_MAKD01000099.1:0-65776 GCF_001691235.1 Vibrio sp. ZF57
TGAGGTGATGATATCACCTCTAACTAAGTGACCAAATTCAGCGTACCACTACATACTTAACTACTTAGCTACTTAGCTACTTAGCTACTTAGCTCGGATTTGTTTGAAGTAGCTTTGTTTTCAATTAACTTACTTGCACTTCGCTTATTTTGAACCACGCTTATTTAAATCAGCCCTTCTCGGATACCCAATCAATGCTCATCACAAAATATCAAGCCCTTGCCCTTTCATCAGTTGCTTTGCTCGTTTTAGGTTGCTCTCCATCATCAGATACACCCTCGGTCAGTAACATCAGTGATTACCATGGCTCAGCGAGTATTACTCAAGGGTTGGCGAACACCGTTGAATCGAATCTCTTTGAGTGTGCAAATGGACGTAGCCGAGTGGCGGGCGTCGGGGAAATTACGGACTCCGAAGGAAAGGTTTGGACGGTTCCAGCCAAGAACAACTTTGCGACAGGGCCAAAAGCCTTTGATCTTTATGAAGAGTGCTCAAACACCACGCCAAGTAGCCTAGCCGAAGTCGATCAAAGCTCTGTACCTGTAGCGATAGTGGATCAAGACGGTGAGGAAATAACAGGCTATATTTTTGCCGATAACTATTTCGAACTTTATATCAACGGCAAGTTAATCGCGGTAGACACCGTTCCTTTCACACCGTTTAACTCAAACATCGTCAAATTTAAGGTGAAGAAGCCTTACACGATTGCCGTGAAAGTGATTGATTGGGAAGAAAACCTAGGTCTTGGCAGCGAAGATAACCGCGGAAAGGCATACCACGCTGGTGATGGTGGCTTTATCGCGAGCTTTAGTGACGGAACCGTGACAGGACCAGACTGGCAAGCACAAACCTTTTATACCTCACCGATTTATGACCTGACTTGTTTGAGTGAAGTGGACGGGAAGCGTCTTTCTGAAAGTTGCACCACGGAAGGAACTGACCACGGTCAAGATGCCTACGCCGCTCATTGGGAAACACCAACCAACTGGATGAACCAAGAGTTCGATTCAACATCTTGGCCTCAAGCATCGGTATATTCAGAAGACGATATTGGCGTGAACAATAAAAAAGCGTACATGAACTTTATCGAAAAATTCAGTGGTGCTGGCGCAAGCTTTATCTGGTCGACAAATGTCGTTCTCGATAATGAAGTGCTACTGAGATACGAAGTTAAGTAGCTTTATTCCTTTGTAAGCAAGCCCAGTCACGAGTATGACTGGGCTTACTACTCAAACAACTTGCTGATGTTTCTAATTCACAGCGAACCTGATCCTAATCTTGAGTCGTTTGATTACGACGAAGTTTGCGAAGTCTTGCTTGCTCCACGTGACTTAGCTTTGTAATTGTGTAACCAGCAACAAAACAACCCGATGCACAAACCCCAAAATGCGCTACCGATTCCCAGTAAATTGGTGCCAGAAGCGGTGAATAAGAAAGTAAGCAGTGCGGGTTCTCTGTAGTGACTGTCTGCCATTGATACCGCAAGGCAATTCATCAAGGTGGGCATCACCGCTAAGCCAGCAACCGCAATGACAATCTCGGAGGGTACGGCGCTAAACAGCGACACAAATGACATCCCCATCACACCAGCTAACAAGTAAAACCCGCCCATACAGATCCCAGCCATATAACGTGTCTTGGGGTTACTATCCGCATTCGGGCCCATACAAATAGCGCCCGTAATCGCTGCAAGGTTATACGCAAAGCCACCAAACGGTGCGAAGATCAAACCTGTTACCCCGGTGGTGGTAATGATCTTCGATGAATCAACTTGGTATCCATTCGCTTTTAGAACCGCAAATCCCGGTAAGTTCTGTGAAGCCATCGTCACTATAAACAATGGGATACCAACACTAAACAACGAAAAGAACTCAAAATCGGGCGAAATGAACACTGGGGTCGTTAATCCCATAGTTACCTGACTAACATCGAGTTTGCCAAAACCCACACACATGACCAGTGCGATGATGAAAATGCTTGGGATCAGTAAATTTCCTAACCGCGCTTTCGCCAGAATAAATACAGCAAGCATGACCACTACGACTTGTGCCTCTTCCACTAGCGACGTGAACAAACCCAAACCGAATTGCAATAGAATCCCCGCGAGCATCGCAGAGGCAATCGATGTTGGGATCTGTTTTAGGACTTTCTCAAATATCCCCGCTAATCCAACTAACGTGATCAACATCGAACTGAACAAAAACACGGCTACAGCCTGATTCATTGTCAGCCCTTCAAGCGATGTGATTAACAACGCCGCTCCAGGCGTCGACCACGCTGTAACCACAGGCTTCTTGTAATGAAACGAGAGCAGTATTGTGGTTACGCCCATGCCAATTCCCAACGCCCAAAACCATGACGCCACTTGTTCTTCGGTTGCTCCAGCACTCATTGCCGCTTGGAAAATAATCGCCGCAGCGCTCGCATAACCAATGAAAACAGCGATAAAGCCGGTACTGACGTGAGAAAATTTTAGCTTAGTCATGTTAATCTCTTCTTGCGTGCGTTATAACGTCCATAGACCAAACCTAGCACTGTGCGCTATAACGCACAACTTATTTGTAAAAACTTTTAGAGAAAATATGCAAACAGAAATTAAAGTTGGTGTTAATTTGAAACGCCTTCGCCAACAAAAAGGCTGGAGCTTAGACAAAACAGCGAAAGCAACAGGCGTGAGTAAAGCAATGTTAGGACAAATTGAACGTGGAGAATCCAGCCCGACAGTCGCTAAGCTCTGGCAGATAGCTTCTGGATTCGAGGTGTCACTTTCGAGCTTTATCGCGGCTAGCCCAAACAGTGAACTGACGAGTTTATTCAGAGATGCAAACGAACTAAGGCATGAAGAATACAACATTGGCTTTTTCGTCAGTTTGTTGTTTCCTTTTGAGGAAGCACTAGGATTTGAAATATTCGAACTCACCCTAGCACCCGATTACCAGCATGAATCCGCCCCACATAACGCAGGCGTCACTGAGCACATCTTATGCATTTCAGGAGAGATGGCCGTGATGTTTGATGATGAGTGGCATACGTTACGCGCAGGACAAGCCGTTCGCTTCAATGCCAACCAGACCCATGCCTACAAAAATATCGGTGAAGGAAACGCCGTATTTCATAATGTGATTCACTACCCTAATAACAAGCAATAGTGCCGGTTCTGGCGCTAACAGATGTTTAGCTCTAACCGGATGCTTAACGCTAACGGATATTCAGCGCTAACGAAAGAGCTGGCAGACCACTGGCTGTTACTAACTTAAAGCGACTATACGTTGACGACCATACTGCCATCTTCGGCTTGATAACGAGCCCATAGTTGAGAGAGGTTTTCTTTATTAAGCTGTATCTCTTTTTCTTTCAGAAACGTTTCGTTGTGCAGCTTCGAATACGAGCGCTCAGCAAGGTCACAGCTAAATGTAACGATGGTTTTCCCTTTCCCCATTCTAGCCGCAGCGTATAGCGCACCTGCTACGTTCAACGACGAACTGCTTCCTAGAAGAATACCGTCATGTTCCGCAACAAGGCGGGATATCGTCACCAAATCCTGATCGGGAAGCGTGATGGCACGATTGATTTTTGCCTGCCTGAAATTTTCAACCGTTCGCATGATCCCTATGCCTTCCGTGAACGAACTTCCCGTTGATTGATAGTGTCCATTACGTAGAAACGAATAAATGCCGGACCCATTTGGGTCAACTAACCAAGTTTCGAGATTGGGTTGCTGCTCAGATAGATAGTGTGAGTTTCCGGCAATGGTTCCACCCGTCCCCACCACTGAAACTAGAGCATCAATATTCCCCTGTGTTTGCTGCCAGATCTCAGGTCCAGTATTTAAATAGTGCGCTCGATAATTACTGAGATTTTCAAACTGATCTGCCCACCAATAACTCTCATTTTCGACACCAATCCGCTTAGCTGTGTGGTAAAAATGTTCAGGGTTTGCAAAAGGACAAGGGTCGACCAATAACAGTTCAGCATTATAAAGCGAGATCATGCGCTCTTTCTCTTGTGCCTGCCCTTTTGGCATCACCACCAACATGTTGTAACCGAGGGATTTAGCGACCAGAGCAAGTCCTATTCCCGTATTACCAGCAGTACCTTCAACGATTGTCATTCCCGGCTTAAGCTTACCGGCTTCTATTGCATCCATAACCAACTGAAGTGCCGCTCTATCTTTAATCGAACCACCCGGGTTCTGGTGTTCGCACTTAATAAGAATCTCACAACCTGATATCTCTGAAAGACTGTTGATTCTAACAAGATCGGTATCGCCAATCAGTTCACTGAGATTGTTTGCAATATGGGCAGATGACATCGCGACTCCATTTATTTGTTGAGGATAAGTTTGTTCATCGATTGGGTTGTCGATGATCATAAGCGTAGCTCTGGGGTCTGCTTAGTCAAGAAGTGCCGGAATTGAAAAGACTCTCATTTTCCAAATAGCAATTATAATTAGGGGTGACCGATTAGATTGAGGGCAAAAAAATGTTTCTAAAAGAGAAAAAACCGGTGACCTCGTTGATGTAACTGAAATGACCAAATTAACCAACTTATTTCAAGACAGTATCGAAGGTCGGTTTCAAGCAGGCGAAGAACAGCAAGACCCTGAGATGTTTAAAAAGTCCGAACTGATGTTTATGTCAGGGGAAGAGTTACCTCGATGCTGGACAGATCCAAACTACCGCTCAGGGACTAAATAACCTTAGCGCTTCCAGATCACCCGATGAGTCGCAATTTAAGCTCTGTTCTAAAACTGTTTCACGATCGCCTTGTAGGCTATCCCCCTGTTAAAACATTCAGACGCATCTTTACTAGACACAAAAAGCGAGCCACTTGGGCTCGCTTTTGATTGTCTTTTTCTTGCTTAGACTTCAGTTCAGATTACAGAAGTTCTACCGACTGTTGAGCAATCACGAATTCTTCGTTGGTTGGCAAGCTATTATAATCGCACCTATTAACACGGGTTTGGACAATTATGATTTAGAGTATTAGCTTCAAGGCCAGACTAGCACGGGAATAAATCAAACCTTGGGGTGAGTTTTTATTCAAACAATAACGCCTCTCTCCTGTTAAATCATTCAACAAAGAGAAAGGCGTTAGATTACTAGACAGGTTCTCTATAACAAGACTAAAGCTCTATTTTGATCTTTCTTTTTTGAACAACATCAAGAGTTAATTGTCCATTGGTTTGCGATGGTAACGAGTCCTTGCTCGCTATAATATCCATCTCAAATATACAGCTATCAAAACCTTGAGTTAACTGTGCTTGCGTTTGACCAAACACTTCACTCAAGCTCTTATTGTAAGAGCCTGAATTAAGTAGATGCTCACCAGCGTTAATATCTGGTGACACAGTTCTGATATTGGTCTCAATACTATTTTTACAAGTTAGCGTTTCCACTAGGTAAGAGTATGTATGGTCTGCCTCAGGAGCCCATGATACATCTATCACTTCGCCTGCAAAGCTTGTCGTTAATGTAAAGGGTAACGGTAGTTCATTCACTGCCAGTGAACTTTGAACAACATCCCCTCTCAATAACTTTACAATGTACTCTGAGGCGCTTGCTGAAACATCTCCACCATAATAGTAAACACCTCCTTCCGCCGATGTTTCAGCTAACGAGAAGTTTAGGCTATCAACTTCAGCAACTAGCTGGTCACCGCCATTAATTGCAACATAGTTAAACGAACTATCTTGAACATATCCTTCGATTTCAGCCTCGGATGGGCTTGTTACCGATAATGCAAAGAACACTCGTAAATCAGAAGCTGCATAATCACTACTGTAACGAGTGACAGTATCCTCTGAGTTTGCAGAGGAAGAGCTACCGCCGCCGCTTCCTCCACCGCAACCTACAAGTAACGTTAACATCAGCGCACAGTATAATTTCTTAAAATGACCCACTTTTATTCTCCTTCAAAATAGGTCGTACTTTACGTGTACCAAACCAGTAGCCCAAGCACATTAAAGGAAACATTGCTAATGTCCGCCATAGGTTATTTAAACCGACTAACTGGAATAAATATACAATCCCAAAGAAATATAAAAACGATACAGCTATACACAAAGTGAAGTACGGATATTTATTGCGTACAGGCCTCAGCACTGGTGCGAATATGATCGTAATCGTATAGACAACACTTCCGAGAGCAGCCAAAAGATAATCACCTTTAAAAAAAAGAATCCCTACTCCACACCAAAGCACACTACATATAGCAGTTACATCCCATTTATCATCTCTGTTAGTCACATCTCACCACCGTATTACAACCGACTGACGCGGCATCGTTAATTGTCCCTACATTTTCTACAGTTTGCTTGATAACCGGAGCCCCAAAATACACGGTATCATCTATCATTCCAGCAGCCTTTCCTGCAGGACCAATCATCATACCAATAAAATTAGGCCAACTGGAGTCTAAACCCCATGCAGCCGTTGCCAAGTACCCCCCCGCAACAGGGTTCAATGCACCAACCCCAATCGACATCGTAGATAAAACATTCGCGCCGATTTGAGCGGTTTCTTCAGCTGTAGTTTCAAGATAATCAGACATTGGCTGTCCAGCTTCTTCCGCTAAATATGCATTTGCAGCATTTTTCTGAAATGTTTCTTTATCCACATATATACGCTGTCCTCGGTAATTTACCCAGCCCATCTCGTTATAAAGATAGATAGTAATCACACTCATAGCAGAACGCATCACTGCATCTCGACTATTCGCTCCGCTCGCAGCTGCCGCAATACCCGACACAATTATCATACCTCCAGCTTCCTGAAGCGTCAGCGTTTTATCACCGTCATGAACAATGCCACCGCCAAGCTTACCAATGACACCACTGATAAAGCCTTGCTTGAAGCTGCCACCTTGCAGCTCATGGAAGCCGCCTTGCACCACACCATGAGCGACGGGCAGAGCGGCGCCAAACGGACTTGTGCCACCCGCAGCACCATGAGCTACCCCATAGGTGACACCCGCAGACAGCCCTCCTAACACGCCAGCTTGCATCGAGTCACCAAAGTCACCTGTCGTGATATAAGTTGTAGTAAAAGAGGTACTAGCCCCTGAAGCCATCACTGCTCCTATAGTTTCTGTTCCAAAAACTCCAGCGGCTCCATACCCCATCGCGATAGCGCCAACCACCATCCCTGCCATTTGTATTGCCGGGTTTTCAAAGGTTTGACTCACCACAAAAAAGGCCATGGCCGCGGCCCACCACACCCAATGCCCCGTCGGGTCCGTATATTTTAACGGGTTGTTATAAACGTACGCGTAACGGTTGTAACTTTGGCTAAAGCTTGGTTCTGGTACGAACGTGTCCGCACTCAAGAATCGACCAATGGCTGGGTCGTAAAGTCGAGCGTTCATGTTGATAAGACCGCTGCTGTTACCGACATTTTCATGCCCAGTGAAACCGCGCATCTCAGCGTTGGTAAACATCGGTGTGGCTTGTAACTCTGCCGACGCTAAAAGCTCACCAAACGGCGTATAACCACGTTCTATTTGCACTTGCCCATTCGGGTCGGTGATTAAATCTGCCGTCCCTAACGCATCTCGATGGAAGTAAGCGGTTCGGTCAATTTGCTTTTCACTGCCAATTAACGTTTTCACGTGCTCAGCGACCGCCTGACTGTCTGCCATAAATCGGTGGCGCATCGCTGTTACAACCTTACCGTCCGCGTTGGTCGACACCTCTAACTGGTACTCAGGGCTGATGTAGTAGGTTGTGACACCATCAGACGTCTGTTTTACACGCTCTCGCTCACTGCCATACTCATACTGAGCAACCGCGCCATTGTCATTAATGTGCTTGGCCTTGTTAAACGAGTTCCAAGCGATGGTTCTTCCGCGACCTGAAACCATATTGCCGTTGGCATCATACGTGTAATCGCCAACCAATTGCCCGTTGGCATTAACATTAAACTGGCCTTGTCCGGTTTTATACGTCAAGTTTCCATACACATCATAACGGTAATCGCGTTCGACCTGAGCAACGCTGCGGTTATCGCTGTAGTGCCATTGTGTTAAACGGTCAAAATCATCGTACTGGTAGTACTCTTGTTGATTTCGGACAGCACTGACTTTGCGCAGAACGTTACCACGCTCATCGTAAGTATAATGAATGTCTCGAAGGTAGTTATCTCCCATTCCCGTCGTTATGCGTTGAACCGTTCCGCGAGAGCGGTCAATATCACGCCTTGTCAACATTCCATTACCAAAGAGTTCCCCACCAATTCGTCCAAAGTTATCACGACTGGTCGCTACCCAGACAATTTCCGCCGTATCATCGTCTAGACGTTGGTCCATTATCTCTTGAAGCTCTGCCTCCGCAACCACCAAATCATCGAGTTCATCGGTTAAGTTAGACAGTAAATCGGTTTCTTGTCTGGCTAACGCGGCATTTTGCTGAGCTTGCACAATCAATTCATTCGCGCGACGCTCTGCATTATCAGAGGCGGCTTGATAGTGGTTAGCCTGACTCTGCTTTTGGTTTGCCTGAGCACGCTGACGATTCGCAATCGCTTGATAGTGGTTTGCCCATTGATTATAAACTTGCGTTAAGTTAATACTGGCTTGAGCACCATTGAAGCAAAACTTATTGCCTTTCCACGTCGTACAGCGGTGAGTTTGAACCATCCATAATGGTACTTTAGCGGTAAAATACTCTTTCTTTTTACAATTTCCTTTCCAATCTTTCTTAGTACATCGGTCATATTTGTAATACGCGTAGCCATTTTGTGTTTTGTAGTTACTGAACACTCGATTACCAAAAGCTCGCCAGTAATATTGTGCGCTACGACGATAACTCGCGGCGCGGTTAGCATTAATATTGGCACTTCGAAATAACGAACTCGCGCTGGCGCTGAGTTTGTTGGCGGTATGTTGGTAACTATTACTTTTGGCAAACAACTGCGCTGCCGCTTGACGTAAACGCTCAGACTCTTCGATATAAAATTGCGCACTTTTCTCAAGCTCATAAGCCTGCATCTCGAGTTCAACAATGCGTTCTGAGGTGGCTTTTAACGCTTCCTCAATTTGCAGGTATTGGCTATCCCAAATATCAGAATAAGGGATACTCATTCGCTTAAGCAGACCATTCACATCGTAATCTTTATCTAAGTTCATCCCCGACGGGAAAGTCACCCGACTGAGACGACCTTCTTCATTGTACTCGTAGTAGGTCGTGTACTCTGAGCCATCAATGGATAGGGTCATCGATTGAGTGCGTCCCAACGCATCGTACGTATAACGACGTTGGCTACTGTCACTGCTGGAGGCATCCAGTCCGCCTTTCAACGATTGGTCATACTGCCATTGATTGATTTCATCTGGGCGAGTTTCATTGATTTTACGACCGAGTGCATCATAAGTGAACGTGGTGCGCTGTCCTTTCGCATTCTGTTGCCAAACCAGCTCCCCCCACGCGTTGTGACCATACGTCCAAGTGCCCATCGCAGGGTCAATCATCTTGGTTTTATAACCGAGCTGGTCATAACTCAGCTCCGTTATCAGCCCATTGGTATCGGTTTGTGTGAGGTTACCGACTGCATCATAGGTATAACGTAGGGTTGACTGACCATTTTCTACGATTTGGACCGTTTGTCCCAAACCATTGGTTTGCTCAACCTTCTCAAATGTACCGGGGCCCGTTATTGTTGCGGTTAAACCTTGATAGCGAGTGGTCGCAACAAGGTCACCGACATCTTCCGTTGGTTGAGTTTGAGCAGTAGGTCGACCTAGCGCGTCATAAGTAGTTTGTAACCAGTACGTCGCATCCCCTGCAAAATACCCCTCGAAATAAGGCACAGTTTCCCCAACGAGCTGCCCTTTAACATCGTAAGCCTTATCAACCATCACGGTCTTACCATCACCGTTCAATTGCTTGGTGCGTACTTCACGCCCCAACTTGTCAAAATACGTGGTCGATAAACCGCCCTGAGAGGTTTGCGTGGTCACCATGAAGACACTGCGGTCACCCAGCGTCAATCCGTGTTGGTCTAGGCCGGCATCGGCGCCATCGCTCCATTCATAAACTTGCTCAACCCAGTTACCATCGGGCAAAGTTTTCTTAATTTCTCGACAATAATCGTCATAAGTAAACCGGGTCATCAACCCATTCGCATCGGTGACGGTGTCGGGCAATCCACACGAGTTGTTATAAGTGGTCGTGACAAAGTGACCAAGGGCGTTGGTATGTTTCGTCACTCGACCTAAAGCATCGTACAGGGTCGTCGATTGACGCGTTTCACCACTGCCAGTCGTACGCTCTAAGGTGCGAAATCCGCTGGCATTGTAGTCAAATTGCGTCGTTAACGAGAGTGCATGTCCAGGCTCGACGGTTTGCTTAACCAAAGCCCCGGTATTTGCATCATAAGAAAAGGTCGTATTTCTCGTTTGAGAATCGTGACCATTGGATTTGGTCACAGATACATCACGAGGTTTTCCGATTAACCAACGCTGCGTATCATGCTGATAGCGTGTGCTCGTTTTTTCAACAAATCGTTCACCATTACCATCCTCGACCGTTCGTGTGATGGTATCGGGGAAATTAAGCGCATCGTAACCTTGATATTGCGTAACCGTATGGGTCAAAAGGTTTCCTGATGTATCCCAAGCTGATTGACGGCTTTCAATCATTTGTGGCCAAGACTGCCCAGCGATAGGAGACGTCACCTCACGATAGTCAAATTCACTTTGAGCAATCTTTTGGTTATTGATTCGCGTTTGTGTACGCTCAGCATAGGGTGTCCAATCACTGCTGTAGCCGGTCACGGTGGAGGTGAGAGTGTGGCTCGCTAAGTCTTTGGTTTGTATTTCCCCAAATCCGAGCAGGCCCTTATCAGGGTGAGCGTGATACCCTCTATAGAAGTACTCAGTACGGTTCATACCGCCTATGCCATTACTGCGCTTAAGTGCCTTGACCACTTTGAAGTTTGGCTCAAGTGCAATGAGCCCTGAAGGCGCTTGCGCCTCTTGGAACACAGAGGCATTTCCTGTTAATCCATACTCAAACTCACTTTTCACACCTAACCCTGACGTCACCGATTTAAGTAAAGCCAGCGGCTCGAACTCATAAGAGAGGCATGTCAATCCATCGATAGAGCGATAACAGTCACCGATTAAACCATCTCCATTGGCGTCGACGCCTTTTTTGAACGGTCCGTAAACGTTATTCACAGCCATAGAGTAAATCGTGGTTTTAATACCAAAGAGTTTTTTGATGTAATTTCCAGAGAATGACATCTTGTCTTTAAGCAAATCAAGGTCGGCATTTAACGTGGCTAACACGGTCGGCGAATTAAAATGCTTACCGTTGCCATAAGCACAATAAACGCGCTCTCCAGCGATATAGCACAAGTCAGGCAATCCATCGCTGTTTCGGTCAGACAGCATGATGGACGCTTCAACCTGTGATACGTTATTCTCATTACCGGTATCGATTCTAAAATGGTCTTGTCCTAGCGTTAACCATGTTTTAGCGGCATCAAAGCCTTGCCCTGTATTCTGGTGGCAAACAAAATCGTTTCCTTGTCGGTAACATAGCTCCGCCAATCCGTCACCGGTGACATCAACAAGGTTCATGGTACGTTGCAATTGCTCAACCACCTTGACGTCTTGCTCGTGGGTATTATTATTCGGTGATTGTGAGGCGGTGTTTTTTAACCCAACGGGCAATTGACTTGCCCATCGTTGAGCAGCTTGAAAAGAGAGTGTACTGCTGTCGGATTTTTGACCCAAAGCGCAATAAAAATGGCCATCAAGCTTCACGCCACACAAATCAGCAAAACCATCTTGGTTAATATCAATAAATTGGCTTTGTGGCAGATTCACAGGGTCGAAATCAATACTCCCAAGACCAAAGGAGATTGACTGATACGTTTTCTCTAACGGGTAACCTTGGTCCATTAAGACATAATCGGCGCTCAGTCCTCGCCCTGTATTGTTGGCGCACACCACTCGGTTGGATTCCACTCGGCAAACATCCGCCAAACCATCGTTATTCGCATCCAGCAGCCTTACTGCATCATCAATGGTGTAGTTTCGGCTCCAGTAGCGCCCTGAATCAAACGAGCGTCCTTGGTTATTTAACGCGCAGAAAAAACCGGTTTCATTAAATGCACACAAGTCTTGAAAGCTGTCTTCATTAATATCAAGTAAGCTCAACGACGCGTAATTTTGAGCCTCCTCCCATGCGCTGCCTTGAAAGTCGTGACTCCACTTCGTCGCGAAGGCGTAGTTCCCTTGTCCTTGGTTAATTCCGCAATAAAGTCCATCGTCAAGGTAACATATGTCACTGAGACCATCTCGGTTGATATCACCCGCAACAAACCCTTTAAATTCATCGAGAGAATACAGTGTTTTTTGCTCAGGCTCTCCCTCTGCATATGGGTTACTTTCCCATTCAAAAGTGTGCGCAGGCATGCAATCGCCACCAGAGCCGCACACTCGAAAACTCTCCATTCGACTGAATTCAATGCCTTGAGAATTGACTTCACCGTATGCAAATTCAATGCGGCGAAGCCCATGGCCATCGCGGTTAATTTGAATATGGTCGAGCTTTTTTCCCAGTGTCTGCTTGTGGCCAAAACGATAGGCAGTAAGCACGTCAGGGCGGTTCGTATAGTTAAAAGCAAGGTTCACGTCGGCATATTGAATATTATCGAGGTAGCGCTGACCTTGGTGGGTGCGATAGCGAAAGTCGATACCATTTTCAAATCGGTCGGATTGTCTCGAGATGAACCACTCAAGGCCATGGCCATCAATGGTTAATTGAGCATCCTCTCTTGAGCCATAACGCGTCACATACCCATCAGACGAATAAATCGTCCAGCTTTCTGGTCCAGAAGATAATTGACCGTTTGCGACAATCTTGGTCTGCCATCCCCCTTTCGTTCGATATTCACTCCCCCCTTGGCCTTCGCTACCAGACACTAAAAAGAGACGTTGACCGTCTAAGCAATACACATCGGTATCATCAAATCGCATCCCACTATTGATGCCATCGTCTTGTTCGTTACGACTACAGCGAGTAATGCTCGACAACCCGTTTAAGGTCATTCCAAGCCCTAACGGACCATTGGCAGAGCCTTGCTGATACTGAACTGATAACGCGGGAACTAAGTCGTTAACGCCACTAGGCAGTTGCAAATCGACTTGATACCCAGATTTGCCTTGAGAAACCAACGCGCGTCCACTGAGTTCACCAACCGAAGCGGCAACCGTCGGCAATGAGACGCCAACCAACATAAGTAATGAAGCGCCTGCTTTCATGATATTCATCATAACGATTCCTTATTGTTGCCGAGGTTATTGAATCTTTTTTCAATATCAATCAGGTCCGTTTCCACGTCGACCACTTGTTGTTTAATGGCTTGTATCTTAGGTGAGGCGGCGTCTGGTGTTAAAAGCGTAGGGTCATAATTCAACACAATCCCTTCACTCTCTAGCTCAGACAAAATGACACTGGCCCTTGCTAGAACCAACTCTGGAGACTCCTCCATTGATTGCGCTTCGGCCGTGTCTTGGTCTAATCTTACTTTTTCATCCACAATGTCTTGGTTGAGCGTCTTTAGCTCTGACAACATTTCAGCTTCAATGCGTTCACTTTGAGATTCAAATGTTTGCTGTGAAGCCACTTTTTGGTCACCCATCTCGCTAGCCGAGTGAGATTTTGAGCTCTGCTCTGAGTCTACTGGGGGCGCCGAATAACCGATGCGTTGAGTTTGAATTGAATTATCGTAATTGAGAGCAATGACGCCTACTCCGAGCGTAAGGGTGATAAGCACCCCAATCGTTAGCCAACGATATACCATGACGTATCCTTGTATTATCCGTATTATTGCGCTCTAAATAGGCGCTTCTGAGTGAGAGAGTTGGTGTTAATGGGATGTCTTCGATTGGCAAGATGAATGAGTAGAAGGACGCCACCAGAAAGCCACAATAGCCACAGGTGTCCGTACTGCGTGTAAAGCGTTTGGCGCTCATTCAAAGGCACCAATACATCCATAACCTGCGTTGCTTGGCTTTCCACCTGACGAAGAACGGCCCCATCAGGACCAATTAAACTGGTTTTTCCTTGATTGGTTGCATAGACGACCGACTTGCCGACTTCGGCCGCCCTGACCTGACTAAGTTTCAATAAGAATTGTTTCACCCAAGGGGTATGGGTCCATTCAACATCACTTAATAAAAAGGCGACGTTGCCAGCGTGTAATTTGGAAGTAAAAACATCGGAATAGAGCGCTTCATAGCACACCGCTAACACCGCTCGAAGCGAGCCAAACTCATGCTCTGGGATCGAGTTAGAGAGCACCTGAATATCGCCGCCTCGAGAAAGTGTCACTTGCTCAACCCAGTCGATGAACCAAGCGGGTCGATATTCACCAAAAGGCACTAATCGTTGTTTAAAGTAAATCGGTGAGGGGTGGTCACTTCGGTAAATCACATTCTGTAAATGTTGACCGTTTCTCGCTTGCCCGCCCCAAACCACCACAACGCCTTTCTGTTTCAGCTTGTCTAAACTGTCCTTCGCGAATGGCTGTATCTCTTCATAAGGCAAGGACATAGAGGATTCTGGCCACACAACGATATCAGCCTTAGGGGCTTTTAGAGACAGGGAGACATAACGTTGAATACGCTCAATAACATCGTTCTTAGAGAGTTTATGTGGACCTGTGAAGTTGCCATGTAAAATACGAACAGAAGTGTTCGATTGACTTTGCTCAGGGAGTTGGGGTAATAAGAGCGCCTGATTTACCACCCCAAAACTCATCAACATAATGACTAATAGGGGCAAAGATTTAAGACGACTTGATTTATTGCATATCAGCCAAGCAAACGAACTGGCCAGTAGGTAAACAAGGAAGCTACCACCCAATGCACCAATAACACTTAACCAACCGGAAAAGCCAACATCGAGTAACAAGAGCCCTGGATGTAACCAAGCAAAAGAAAAGACGGTGTGTTCTCTTAATATATCAAGAGACACCAAAACAAAAGGAAGTGCTATAAGCGTGCGAGAAGCTGTCAGGGTTGCTAAAAGCCAAGGAATAATGAGAAAACTGGATGATAGAAGTACGACCAACAAAGGCCAAAGTCCCCATCTAATCCAACTCGCATCCCCATACTCTTGAGCCAAATAACCATTTATCCAAAATAAGCTGGTCGTGTAATAAGCAACACCAAACAAAAACCAAAGTGCACTTTTAGAACGAACGGTTTTTAAGTTCACATGAACGACAAATGCCAACACAAAGGCCACCACCGAGACACCAACTCCGAAAGAATCGACCCGATAAGATACGGCACTCACAACACCAGCAATTATCCCTAACCACCACATAAATCAACTCAACCAATATAATAACCAACACCAATAAGTGAAATTAGTAACATATTCACAATGCATTTTATAAAGCATAATTTAAGTAAAATATAAAATTGGGATAACTGTCATGCCACCCAGATTAATGAGTAATTTATTGATAACTGGTTAGTAATTTCATCAATTCAATAAAGTCGTGGCTTCTAAAGTTAACAAGGTGGGAATGTTAATTAAATGTACGATAATATGAATGAGTAAAGACTCTATATCGCTGGGCACATGTGAACACATGAAACCTAATTTGTAGAGTGAAAATTTACCCATTCAAAAAGTGAATAAAAATGCAATAAATTTCGAGGTTGGAGGTTGAATTTTCTATCGATTTATTCGTCAACGAAAATGATAATGGGGCACTTTCGAGTTAGAAAGTGCCACGGGTAAAAATTCAATCCGAGAAGCTTTTGTCGAGTAGACGACACTTGTTACCAAGTGCCGCCCCTCTAAGAACCGTACGTGCAACTTTCACTGCATACGGCTCAAGCCTCCACTAAGGCATCATTGATACCCAGCAACTTATAACGCAGTCGGGACAGGCTCTTTCCAAGAGTTACGAGCTAGCCTTTTAGATTTTCTCTTCACCAAATATTCTTGGTATTGAGGGTCAAAAGGGGTCGCTGCATTCCTGATTTTTACGTGTCGCTCGATGGGCACTTTAGCTATTTGGAACAGATTGAAGTGACAGTCCATGTCCATGATTTTCTGCCAACCGTGAAATTGCCACTGGCCTTTACGATTGAGAAAATACTTATGAACAACCCAGTCTTTGGACTTGGTTGGATGACGTCTAACTGCCCAGTGCCATAACGCTTGGAATAGTTTGTGGCCGACATACCCGAATACTTGTTTAGCAACACAGTGGCGATAGTAATTCGCCCACCCTCTAAGTTTCGGATTTATCAACTTGATAAGATCGTTAACAGGGATGGTTGCGTGCTTTTTAATAAGTTCACGTAGATTTCTAAGGAATAACAGCGTGTTAGATTTGCTCGGTTTAATGAGCAATTTCCCTTTGTACTTCCTGTGATTGAAACCCAGAAAGTCAAAGCCATCATCAATATGAGTGACCTTCGTTTTCTCTTCGGAGAGGGTTAACCCTCTTTCTGCCAGAAAGTCAGCAATCAACGGTTTGATATCGTTCACTAGCACTTCCTTTGAAGAGCAGGTGACCACGAAATCATCCGCATAACCAATAAAGTTGGCCCTAGCACCCATTTTCAGAGCTGTAGATTTTATTTGTTGCTCTATTCCCGCGAGAGTCATTAGCATCAAGGTTGGAGATATTATTCCACCTTGAGGTGTACCCTCATCGGTATCATAGAACAGACCCTTATCCACATAGCCAGACTGTAACCATTGCTCTAACATACGTTTATCTACCGTGATATTGTCCATAAGCCATTGATGCCCGATTTTGTCGAAGCAAGCCTTAATATCTCCCTCAAGAACCCATTTCGCTGATCGCTTTAGAGCCAAACATTTGAAACACTGACTGACGGCGTCAGCCGTACTGCGATTTGGCCTAAACCCATAGCTATTGAGGTCGGCAAGCGTTTCGGACACTGGTTCTAATGCTAGAAGGTGGAGGGCTTGTTGCGCTCTATCAATCATGCATGGAATACCCAATGGCCTGAGCTTACCGTTCTTTTTGGGGATGTAGATACGTTTGAGTGGTTTTGCAGAGTAAGCCTTGCGGCTCAGTTGATTGACTGCTTTCATACGGCGTACATCTGTGTTCCAGGTGACACCGTCTATTCCAGACGTTTTATACCAATTAAAGTAAAAATGTGATCTAATTAAGATTGATGAATTATTGTGCTGCCTTTATTCTGAGAGACTCGCTTAACCGCAAGAAGCTTGGCTGAGCGAGAATGAGTCAAGAGCCACTGTAAGGACTTCACCTTACCGTATTTCTTTTCTCTCGTTGCTTTTGCGATACGCATTTGAAGCTTCAATACGTGTGCTTCAACGGATTTCCAGTCGATGGACTGCCATTGAGCGCCGTCAGAAGATGCACTAATCTCTTTCGAGATCACCATTTGCTTTTCTCCTTGAATAAAGTTCTTCAAATTCTCTCGCAATGGGAGACCAGTCGGAAGTGGGCTCACTTTCGTGATCAGACATAAGTCTGTATCTGCATCATTACAATGCAGCTTTCGCTTTTTCCGACCTCCTATACCTGCATCACTATCGGCCACAAAGGCTTTCCCAAAGGGAGTGATACAGGCTTACCCTGTTCCGTATGTTACGTAAAATGTCAGCTTAGATGCCCACTATAGTGCGGAGAGTACGGCGACCACGAAAAAGTACTGTCCAACCTCTTTCCAACTCTCATTGCCTTTTGGCCACAGCGTATTAACCACTTCCGCTGCTTCATCATATAACGCACCTTGAATGGATTCACATACGTTCATCATACTGACTACCTAGCACTTACCCGAATTGTGGTTTTCAGGAGGAACGTCCTCTCACGATTCTTTTCCCACTCAGCCCAACGGCCAAGTTTCGTTACATTGTCCGAGCCGCTGCTTTATTCAGGCTCGTAGGTTCATCTGGTGATACAGATGGTTCACTCGTTAAGCGGTGAACAACGCTTCATACGACCTCAGGTCGCACGGACAGAAATCATTTAGACTATTTACTTAAATCGGGAGTCACCGGATTAGTTCAGGTATCTAAAACTCCAAGGTCTCACCATCAGCAGGAATAAGGACTTTATCTGACAAACCGTTTTTATCAATTGCTTCTTTAAGAATTGGTCGAGTCACTGCACAGTGATTGAGTGCCTCCATATGGTTCGCAACCACCTTATTAGGGGAAAGGCGAATAAACTCCATGACCTCATCAATAGACATCAATAACGGTTGACCAACGTCCATACGAGCACGACCTGCCGCGACTACTGTGATATCAGGTTTCAACTCAGTCAACGCTCGTTTTACATCATCGGTTAGAACTGTATCACCGCTAATGTAAATAGAAGGCTCATTGGGGAGCTCCAAGAAAAATCCAACACCATTAGCCATTACCTTGTGAATCCATCCATGGCCGTGCAAAGCCGGAACCGCGGTGAGCTTTCCGTCTAGAAAGTCGATAGTTTGCCAGTCTTCAATTCCCCAATTTACCGTTAAGTCATATTTTTCTAGGTAAGCCTTATCTTTGGCTGGTGTCGCAACTGGGATATTACGACTTGTTAAAAACGTCTCACCTGCCGGATCTAGGTGATCTCCATGTTGTAATGCCTTGATACCAAGTGTTTGACTGTGAGTAATTAAGGTATGAGTAACCTTGTTTAGTAGCTCATCGGCATTACTTGGCATCTCAACGGTTGGATTTTTCGCGGCCTTAGCCTTAATGACTGAAAACGGAGGCATAGAGCCTTTTTTCCCCAACATAGGATCAATAAGGATAAATTTTTCGCCAGATTCAATAATAAATGTTGCGCTACGTAGGTGGTGGATCTTCATAATGCCTCTCTAAACTCACTAACAAGCCATGTTCTCTATGAGATTTAGTATGCTTCTTTCTAGTTTCTTGTGATACTGTCTTGAAAGTCAACATTCGCGCAAATCGAGACACTTGTGAACAAATCAACCGAGCTAATTAAAATTACGATGGTAGCCTTTGAAGGCATCAGTGCTTTTCATCTCTCTGTGCCTTGTCTGGTGTTTCAAGATATCTTTTTCGGTCAGCCGGTTCGGTTTGACTTGAGGATCTGTTGCGAAAACAGCTTGCAGTTTGAAACAAGCTCTGGATTTGGTGTGGTGCTCGATAGAGATTTGAGCGCTATTAAAGAGGCGGATATTGTGATTGTTCCAAGCTGGCCAAATGACCTGCCAGAGCCAAGTGAGCGACTTATAGAGGCGCTAATAGAGCATCATGGGAAAGGTAAGCTACTAGTAGGACTCTGCCTCGGGTCTTATGTACTTGCATGTGCTGGCGTTCTCGATGGAAAACGTGCCACAAGCCATTGGGCGTTTTCCGAACAATTTCAGCAGCAATTTCCTAAGGTGGATTTTGACCCAAACCCTCTATTTGTTGAACATGAGACTATCATTACCTCTGCTGGAGTAGCTGCTTCACTCGATTGTTGTCTACATATAGTGCGCCGTTTGTGTGGTAGTGAGCTTGCGAATGATCTCGCACGTAAGATGGTGACTGCGCCATCTCGTACTGGTGGACAGCAGCAATACATACCAGCACCAGTCAACATAAAACCTCTTACAGAGACAAGTATTAGCCTTGTGATTGAGCTGGTGGAGCAGAGCCTTAATCAGTGTCACTCACTAGATGAAGTCGCTGAGCGCTGTGCGATGAGTAAACGTACCTTCACACGCCAGTTTAAATCCACCTATGGCTGTACATTTGGTGAATGGCTGCAAAACCGACGTTTGGTGCTTAGCCAACGTCTATTAGAAACCACGAAACTATCGATACCTCAAGTTGCAGAGCAAGCGGGTTTTGGCTCTGACAGTGTATTCAGAAAGCACTTTAAATCGGCTTTTCATGTATCGCCGATTCAGTGGCGCACTACATTCAAGCAATAGTCTTAATTTCATTGAGGGCGATGGGGCTAGATCGTCGCATCTATTACTTTTTGTATCTGAAACCTTGCAAGTTCAATTCTAGGCGTTTTTGGGGCATCACAAGCCAGCCCTAACATCACTAGTTTGAAGCTACAAAATGATTTGCCGAAATCAATAGAATGAGTTTTGACTATCTCGCTATAAGGCCACTTAGCGATGGTCTATCCAACATATAAGATCAAAAAAGCGAGCACTAAGCTCGCTTTTAACTATCTGTTTTTGAAAAAATTACAGCAGTTCAACCGACTGCTGGGCGATCACGAATTCTTCGTTGGTTGGGATAACCATTGCTACTGCGTCTAACATTTCAGACTTAGCGATGATCCCTTCAGCACCAAAGCGAGCAGATTCGTTACCTGCTACATCTTCAACGAAACCTAGAATCTTAAGGTTGTTTAGGATTTCACGACGAATTGGTAGAGAGTTCTCACCGATACCACCAGTGAAGATGATACCGTCTAAAGAATCTAGCGTTGCTAGGTAAGAAGCAACGTATTTCGCTACGCGGTAAGTAAACACCTCAAACGCAAGCTTAGCGCCTTCGTGGCCCTCTTCCATTGCTTCTAAGATGCCACGAGCATCGCTCGTAAGACCAGACACGCCAAGGAAGCCAGACTCCTTGTTTAGAGAGTTAAATACTTGCTCTTGTGACCAGCCTTTCTTAAGTAGGTATTCGATGATGCCTGGGTCTAGGTCACCACAACGTGTGCCCATCATTAGGCCTGAAAGTGGTGTGAAGCCCATAGAAGTATCAACACTGTTACCATCTTTAATAGCACATACAGATGCGCCGTTACCTAGGTGAACAGAGATGAAGCTCGATTTTTCGATTGGCTTGTTAACCATCTTCGCAGCTTCACGGCTAACGAAGTAGTGGCTAGTGCCGTGGAAACCGTAGCGACGTACGCCGAAGTCTGTGTATAGCTCTTTTGCGATTGCACCAGTGAATGCACGTTGAGGCATTGTTTGGTGGAAAGCAGTATCAAATACAGCGAACTGAGGTAGAGAAGGGAAAGCTTCAATTGCAGCACGGATACCGATAGCACCTGCTGGGTTATGAAGTGGAGCTAGGTCAGATAGGCTTTCAATTTCGTTCGTTACTTCTTCAGTAATGCGAACCGTTTGAGTGAACTTCTCACCGCCGTGAACGATACGGTGACCGATAGCCACGATATCAGCCGTGAAGCCTAGGTCTTCCATCAGGCCAACCAATTTGCCAATGGCAATTTTGTGGTGGTTATCTTCACCTTGAATGGCAATTTCAGTTTTCTCGCCTTGGAATTTCCAGCTCATACGAGCATCTTCAAGACCAAAACACTCCCCTAGGCCACTTAATACTGCTTCACCAGAAACAGAATCGATTACAGCAAATTTTAGGGATGAACTACCCGAGTTAATAACCAGAACAAACGAATTAGACATTGGATATGGATCCTGTTTCAGTACGAATTGGATGAAGTGTTTACTTCAATTTTAGTTAAGTCCATTATTCAATAATTTTTGAATCTTTCAACTTTTGTTTTGAAAAAATCACTAAATGAACACAATTAAGTTGATCTTGGTCATTAAATTATTTATTTCGAGAGCAGAATTAAAAAATAGTTGAATAAGAAAATTAATGAACAGGTGACGCAAACGAGTGCTCACGTTATTTTTAACTTGATTCAGTTAATTAAAGCGACTCGAACAAATGCAGGTGATCCGCTTGAAAAACAACCACCCTTCCCTTTCGTCTGCTTATCATTACCGATAACTTTTTGCTCGATTTCTCAATTGCTCAGTGTTTGCATCAAAAAGCTCACTGAAGTTGAGAATAGTGATCTGATCTTATTTTGATTGCCTTTGAGCACAACTCTACGAATAGATGCACTGTAACGACGCTTAGATAGCCTTCACTCTTTGTTTCAGCATCTTGTAGCACGTTCTTTTGGTATAGGCTTAGAACGCGATACAGCTAAGTTTTGGCACTAACATTCGTTCTAGGCGCGATGCTTAGTTTCATGGACGAAGCATAGTTACAGGAACGAAGCTTGATTAAAGTAAGTTATCTACGAATATCGAGCCGACCAAAGCTTAAGTTCAAATAGCAGGCACAAAAAAGCCGAGCATTACGCTCGGCTTTTAAATTCAGTGTCTAGACCTAAAGCGTCTAAGCGACAGGTTGATTAACCTTCGTTGCGCTCTGGACGACGACCACGGTTACCACCGCCATTGCCGTTACCATGGCCACGTTCGCCACGGAAGTTACCACGGTGATCGCCACCACGGTTACGGTCGAAACGACGTTCGCCATCACGTCCGCCAGCAGAGTTACCATCGCGAGCACCATCACGGTTGCCACGGTATCCACCACGACCGCCTTCACGGTTACCACCTTCGCGGTTGCCGCCTTCACGGTTACCACGGTAGCCTCCACCATCACGACCGCCACGGTTGCCACCACGGTTGCCATCACGACCGCCGCCGCCACGACGAGGCTCACGGAAGTCATTGAAATCAACAACTACAGCGCCAGCTTCTTTTTGACGAATGCGAAGTTTGCTTAGCTTACCAGCAGTTTCAGAGTTCATTGCTTTTGGCAGTTGAACGTAAGTAGAACCTTGGTCTAGCTTGATAGCACCGATAGAACCTTTAGTTAGGCCAAGTTCGTTTGCTAGTGCGCCAACGATGTCTTTAACCTGAACGCCTTGCTCACGGCCAACTTGTAGTTGGTAAGTATCCCAATCTTGAGTATTGAAGTTGCGACCACCACCGTCACGGCCGTTGTCACGATCTTCACGACGCTCTTTGCGACGGTTCTTATCACGCTCAATAGCAGCGATCATTGGGTCTTCGCCAACGTAGAATAGTGGGCTCTTACCTTGCTGACGCTTAAGAAGCATTGCAGCTAGAGTAGCAGCATCAACTTCTAGAGACTCTTGAAGAGTAGAGATAAGACCTGCAAAGTTTTCTAGTGCTTTGCTTTCTTTCTCAGTTTCAAGTTCAGCGCCAAGCTTAGCAACACGTGCAGCAGCAACTTGGTCACGTAGAGGAAGTTGGATTTCTTCCATTTGAGACTTAGTTACACGCTCGATTGTGCGAAGCATGCGAATTTGGTTAGTGCGAACTAGTAGGATCGCTTTACCTTTACGTCCAGCACGGCCAGTACGACCAATACGGTGGATGTAAGATTCAACATCGAATGGGATGTCGTAGTTGAATACGTGAGTGATACGTGGAACATCAAGACCACGAGCTACAACGTCAGTTGCAACTAGGATGTCGATAACACCTTGTTTGATGTGATCAACAGTACGCTCACGTAGAGACTGAGGAATATCACCGTGCAGTGCAGCAGCTTTGAAGCCACGTGCAGATAGCCAATCAGCTAGACGCTCAGTGTCTTGACGAGTACGTACGAATACGATTGACGCGTCAGTTTCTTCAGTTTCTAGAAGACGAGACATTGCTTCGTCTTTTTCTACGCCTTTAACAACCCAGAAGTTCTGCGCTACTTTATCAACTGTGTGGTTAGTACCAGCAACGTCAACTTTAGCCGGGTTACGTAGGTAACGGTCAACAATAGTCTTAACCATTGGAGGCATAGTTGCAGAGAAAAGTACACGTTGTGCAGATTCTGGAGCTTGCTCTAGGATCCAAGTAACGTCATCTACGAAGCCCATTTTCAGCATTTCATCTGCTTCATCAAGAACAAATGTGTGTGCTTCATCTAGGTGTAGACGGTCACGAGTTAGTAAGTCTTTAACACGACCTGGAGTACCAACAACAATGTGAGCACCGCGGCTTAGAGCACGCATTTGGTCAACAATTGAAGCACCACCGTAGATTTCAATAACTTTAAGACCTTTGATATCACGGCCAAGGTTTTTGATTTCCGCAGCAACTTGAATCGCTAGCTCACGAGTAGGAGCCATGATGATTGCTTGTGGTTTGTGTTGGTTCAGGTTGATTTTGTTAAGTAAAGGCAGAGAGAATGCTGCTGTTTTACCAGTACCAGTCTGTGCTTTACCTAGTGCGTCACGGCCTTCAAGAAGAAGAGGAATAGCTGCTGCTTGGATTGGAGTCGGAGAAACGAAACCCATGCTATCAAGAGCTGAAAGAATGTTATCGTTTAGGGCTAATTCATTAAATTGAATTACAGATTCGGACATTGGGATCCCACTATATATAAGTAAACAAAAGGTCCCGGGAGCTCTATCAATTCCAATACTGATCCAATCAGATACTGATTCCATTCAGAGTTACGAAGCAGTAATAAAACACTTCAAGCCATTAGGGACGTCTAAGGGAGGCGGATTATTCCCTAAATGCATAAAAAAATCCAGAAAAAATTGAAATACATCACATATTTTTCGCTTTTACATCAATACTGGTTATCATATCGTCAAAACTTGATGAATATCTCGTCACAGCACCCATCTCCTAGCAAATTGACCTAGTTAAATAAGAGGGCAATTAATTAACGCTCACTTCGCCTTTAAGTAGTAATCAAGCCTCGCAATGATTATAGTGTGCTCAATTGTCCTCGATAGATAAAAGTCAAAATGTTTCAAGATAATCCTCTACTCGCTCAGCTCAAGCAGCAAATCCAAGAAACCCTCCCTAAAAAGGAAGGTACCATCAAAGCCACTGAAAAAGGTTTTGGTTTTCTCGAAGTTGATAGCAAAACAAGCTTCTTTATCCCGCCTCCGTACATGAAGAAATGTGTGCACGGTGACAAGGTGATTGCCATCATTCGCACAGAGAAAGAGCGCGAAGTAGCAGAGCCTGAGGAATTGGTTGAACAAGGTCTTACTCGCTTTATTGCACGAGTTAAGCTTTTCAAAGGCCGATTGAACGTTGTTCCTGATCACCCGCAGCTCAAAAAACTGCAACTTAAAGCGAAAGCAATGAAGGGTCTAAACCCTGAAACGCTTAAAGAAGGTGACTGGGTTGTTGCTCATATCGTTCAACACCCATTAAAAGATGACAATGGTTTCTTGGCTCAGATCTCTGAGAAAATCACAGACGCTGACGACAAGATTGCACCTTGGTGGGTAACGCTGGCACAAAACGATCTACCAAACAGCGAGCCTGAAGGCATCGACAACTGGCTAATCAACGATGACGCCGATCTTGAACGTGTAGACATGACGCACGTCCCTTTTGTGACTATCGATGGCGAAAGCACAAAAGATATGGATGACGCGCTTTACGCGAAGAAGAAAGAGAACGGTGATTTTGAACTGACTATCGCAATTGCTGATCCAACGGCTTACATCTCTCCAGATGATGCGATGGATAAAGTGGCACGCGAGCGCGGTTTCACTATCTACCTTCCTGGTCGCAACATCCCAATGTTGCCTCGTGATCTTGCTGACAACCTATGTTCACTGATCGAGAACGAAGTTCGTCCTGCACTTTGCTGCACAGTAACGGTATCTAAAGATGGCGTTATCGGTGATGACATTAACTTCTTCGCTGCAAACATCAAATCTCATGCTCGTCTTGCTTACGACAACGTATCAGACTGGCTAGAAACAGGTGCATCAGAGAAATGGCAACCATCAGAAGAGATTGCTGCAATTGTTTCTGATCTTCACCAATTTGCTCAAGCACGTTCAGCATGGCGCTCAGCAAACGCTGTTGTGTTCCCAGATCGCCCTGACTACCGCTTTGAACTGAGCGAAGATAACGATGTTGTCGCTATCCACGCTGACATGCGTCGTAGCGCAAACAAGCTGGTTGAAGAATCAATGATCAGCGCGAACATCTGTGCGGGCCGAGTACTAAAAGAGAGCTTCAACCAAGGTGTGTTTAACTGCCATTCTGGTTTCAAGGCTGAGAAAATCTCCGACGTTCTTGAACTGGTAAACCCGCAAGCGGAAACGCCGTTCACTGAAGAGCAAATCATTTCTCTAGAAGGTTTTGCTACTCTACGTCGTTGGTTAGGTTCTTTAGATAACAGCTACTACGACAACCGTATTCGTAAATTCCAAGCGTATAGCGAGATCAGCAATGAGCCTGCACCGCACTACGCGATGGGATTAGATATTTACGCAACTTGGACTTCTCCAATTCGTAAATATGGCGACATGATTAACCACCGTATGCTTAAAGCACACATCTTAGGTAAAGCGCCAATTCAAACACCAGATGAAACTATCGGTGATGAACTTGCCCTGCACCGCCGTCACCACGGCATGGCTGAGCGTAATGTTGGCGATTGGTTGTATGCTCGCACTCTAGCCAATGCTCCAGCAGAAGAAACTCGTTTCCAAGCTGAGATTTTCGATATTAACCGTGCAGGTATGCGTGTACGTTTACTTGAAAATGGTGCTGCTGCATTTATCCCTGGATCTCTCATTCTTAATAATAAAGAAAGAATAGAGTGCAACGGTGATATGGGTACTGTATCTATCGATAAAGAAATGGTATACAAACTGGGAGACGTTTTAGAAGTAGTTCTCTCTGAAGTTAATCAGGAAAACCGTAACTTAGTAGCAAAACCTACTCAAGTATTTGCGGACTTGCCTAGCGAGCCTGAAACGACAAACGAAACCGAAGCTTAAAGGCTTTAACAGCTACAGCTTTCAAGGTTACGGCTTTCAAGGTTACGGCTTTCAAGGTCAAAGCTATCAAGGTCAAAAGCTTCAAAGGTTCACTTCTAAAGGCGCTAATTATTAGCGCCTTTTTTGTAAATGTCTCATGCTTAAACAATACTTAAAAAAAACAATCAATAAGCAATCAATTTACAACGTCAAAGAAGCTCACTATGTCATCAATCACAGTTACTCAGTTCAGAAACTTCATTCCCAGGAGACGAGAACGTTATCCTGCCTCTAAAAACGGTATCTTTATAGTGTCGAAAGGCAGCATTTCTTTTGTGTTGCCCAATGGTACTCAAGCCTCGTTGCAAGCGGGAGATTTCACCCTTTACAATTCTGGTCAGATTAAAGACATCACGGTTAACACTGAAAATGGCGAATTCAGCGCAACCTGCTTAGATTTTGATTTGGCTATCTTTCAAAAGTTCATTAATCAGTTCAGCGATTTAGAGTCCGCTCGAATCCCAGACAAGTACATTAAGTTCAATCAAACGGATACTGAGCTCTGTCAGTTGAAAGATCTCATCATGTCACTGGCCAACTCTTCTTCTCAGAATGACTACGCACTCACTCAATTAGGCTTAAGTTTGCTGTCTTTGATGGTGGAACAGTACCCAGCTCTATTGGCTATTATTGCTCGAGCTTCAAGGTTAACCGTGACCCAAAGAGTCATTCATTACATCGAGCAAAACATTGAAAACAATATCTCTTTGGATACGCTCGCCAGTTACATGGGAATGTCACCGGCTACGCTTAAACGTCGCTTATCGGCTGAAGATCTGTCGTTCTCAAACTTATTAAAGATAAAACGTATTGCTCATGCAGCCACTCAGCTAAGAACATCGGATAAGTCGATCACTCAAATCGCGTATGAGTCAGGCTTTAAAAGTGCCGCTCACTTCAGCACGGCCTTTAAAACGTATCACGGAAAAACACCAAAAGACTTCCGATCGCTAGTGGCACAAGCACAACTGCAGAGCGTAAAGCCGCAAGTTTAAAGAAACAAAGCGATAGATTGATGTGGACGTCTTAGTTGGGAACTGGTGTAAACCAAGTGGCTTCAATATTAAGCCACTTGGGTGTGGGATGAGATGATTTGGCTTTGGGATTCAGTGGTTGAGTTTTGATACTCATTGATTCAGCTTTGCGAGCAGGCCACCAGCAAACGTGAAAACAGAGTGACTATGACCAGAAGTACGATTTAGGGTCTTTTTCTATTTCCGCCAAAATAGCATCAAGATCCTTCGATTTAGGAAGGTACGGATACGGCCCCCAATTCACAGAGTCGGTTTCGACATCCCCTTCAAGCGGCACCATCACTAACCAACAAGACAGCGACTCATCAAAAGTCACGCAGACGATCTCGTTTGTATAATCACTGTGAGATGAGTCGAGTAGATAATGCGCCTGAGAAAACAGCACACCACCCTCACACTCTTCATATAGGGATTTGCCTAGCTCCACAGGTAAACTGCGATTACGAGAAGTACAGAGCCTTTCAGCCCCAATTAAAAGACGATTCAGTTCTATATGAATGACGGACATAACACCCCTTGTAACTTCATAGAAACTTCATAGAAACTTCTAAGTAGTGAATTCCTCTACTTAGCTTAGGACTCAACAAACATTTTAGCGAACAAGCGTAATCAAAATACCTGCCCTGCTCCCAGAAACGAATCTTGCTTTCGGAAACCCAGAAAGCAACGACTCATCAAGCGAACAGCTATACATCGAGAGTATGGAATTTCACAAAAGTGTCATATAACCGACCTATCATATGCGACAAATGTTATTAACTAGGAGTTGTTTATGTTACGAGTCGCGCTTGCCTCTCTTTTATCCTTAGCCCTGTCTTCTCATGCTGCTTTAGCACAAGAAACCACTATTTCGGGCTCCACTTCAGTATCACGAGTGATGGATGTATTAGCTGAGGAGTACAACAAGACTCACCCTGATAACTATATTGCGGTTCAGGGCATTGGTTCTACAGCAGGTATTACCATGGTTAATAAAGGTGTCTCTGACATCGGTATGAGCTCGCGTTATTTAACCGACCGCGAACAAGACGAGAAGTTGAAGGTATTTCCAATTGCCTTTGACGGCCTAGCTGTAGTAACTAACCGCTCAAACGCTGTAAGCAACGTTACACGTGAGCAGCTGTTCGATATCTACAAAGGCAAAATCACGAACTGGAAAGCTGTGGGTGGCGCAGATCAGCCTATCGCAGTTGTCACTCGCGAAGCGTCTTCTGGCTCACGCTATAGCTTCGAAAGCTTGCTTGGTTTAACGAAGATCATTAATGACCGTCTAGTGTCTGACATCAACCCAAATAACTTGGTTGTAAACAGCAACAGCATGGTTAAAACGATTGTTAACCATAACCCACACGCGATTGGTTTTATCTCTGTTGGTTCAATCGACCGTTCGATTAAAGCAATTACATTTGAAGGCGTAGAGCCAACATCTAAGAACATTGCTAACCACAGCTATGAATTGGCTCGCCCATTCTTGTTGCTGCACAAGACAGACTCAGTTTCTGACGAGAGCAAAGACTTCATCAAGTTCGTGAAGTCAAAGCAAGGGCAAGAACTTATCGAAGAGTACGGCTACACTCGCATTAAATAAGTGGGATAGTTTTATCTAATGTAAACAAAAAGAGAGAGCACTATGCTCTCTCTTTTTTTGAATCTTTATAAATCGCTTCTTTACAAACCACTTAGAAGTGAAGTTGAATCACTGAAACGATCACAGCGCCAGGACGACGAATACCTTCGATTTCGACGCGAATTTCGCGTTCAATCTCTAGGCCTTTCTTAATTGGCGTTACTTTTGTTAGCGTACTTTTAGCACGAACATTACTGCCCGATTTAACAGGGTATGGGAAACGTACTTGGTTAAGACCAATGTTTACGACCATCTTCGCTGTTGGGAATTGAGACTTGTCAGGGTCAACACTGTCAGTCAATCGAGGAAGCAGAGATAAAGTTAAAAAACCATGTGCGATGGTTGTTTTGAACGGAGAGTCTGTTTCCGCTTTTTCAGGCTCAGTGTGAATCCACTGCATATCTTCAGTAACAAGGCCGAACTGGTTAATACGGTCTTGACTTACATTGATCCAGTCGCCAGTATGGATGACTTCACCGATCTGTTGATTAAGCTCATCAAACACAAGTTGTGCTTCTGGCTTAAGTACGATCGGCTGTTCCACCGGCATCTCTGGTGCATCTTCATTGACAGCAGGTTTGTGGTGATCACGAACCCACGCAAAGAAATGGCTATTTTGCGTACGATTAAGAAAGTCGCCCCAGTAATCTCTAAGAGCTGGAGACATCCATTGCATAAACTCTGAGTGTTGCGAAGACATGCTATCGCCTCGGTGTTTAAATAAATCAATGACTTTCATAAGAACCTCAATGCACAAAAAATTTCAATATAACTTCGTAATTTTGAAACACTTCACACTATTGTGCAAATGTTTTCGAGCATACAACCGTTAGCTGAACCTTGTTAAAATCATATTAAACATATACTTACCAATAAAACATCATTTTATTACAAAACCCAAATTAGAGTGTTAGCTCTATCACATGACAAACATTTGTTTATATAAAAGGCGTTTTTATTCATAAGTGGAATAAAAAAAGGCTTAGCGCAATGCTAAACCTTAGTTTTTACAAGGAATTAGTTTTCCGAGGGTTGGTCTTGTAAGAGACGAATCTTACAAGACACTCAATCCTCTATTCGTCATCAAGCGGAACCAGCTTGGTATTACCACCGTGTGCTTTCTCACGCTTACGTTGCACGAATGCGTAGAAGCCAGGGATTAGGAACGTACCCGCCAGTAATACACATAACAGGCCGCCGATCAGTGAAATACCCAGAGAGTTCTGACTCACGTGACCTGCGCCCGCAGCAAAGATAAGCGGGAAGATACCTAAGATGAACGACCAAGACGTCATGTTCACAGCACGGAAACGCAGTGTACCGCCCTTCACCGCTGCATCTTCAATCGGTGCGTCTTTCTCTTCACGCTCTACCTTTGCGAATTCCACAATCAAGATTGCGTTCTTCGCGGCCAAGGCTATCAAGAGAACCAAACCTATTTGTGCATAAAGGTTCAGCGGAGTGCCCGTTAGATTCAATGCCAAGAAGGAGCCTAAGGTTGCGACAGGTACCACGAGGATAATCGCAATCGGAATTGTCCAACTCTCGTATTGAGCCACCATAAACAGGTAGATGAAGATCAGAGCCAGTGCGAAAGCAAAGATCGCTTGGTTACCTGCTAGTACTTCTTGGTAAGCCATGCCTGTCCATTCGTACTGATACCCCTGAGGCAATACTTCTGCAGCTACGCGTTCCATTGCCGCAATCGCATCACCACTTGAGTAACCTTCTGCAGGTTGACCTTGAATCACGGCACTGCGGTACATGTTGTAACGCCATGCTACATCTGGTTCGAAGATCTGGTCGTAAGTCACCAATGTGCTTAACGGGATCATCTCGCCATTAGACGAACGAACGTGGAATCGTTGTAGGTCATCCATGCTGCTACGGTGTTCACTGTCAGCTTGCATGGTTACGCGGAAGTTTTTACCAAACATGGTGAAATCATTCACGTACAGAGAACCTAAGTTACCTTGTAGTGTTTGGAAGATTTCCGACAACGGAATACCAAGTTGCTGCGCTTTCTCACGGTCAATGTCGACATAGTAGTGCGGTACATTGGCACGGAAGGTACTGAATGTATGTGAAATCTCGGGCTGTTTAGCGGCCTCTGCAATCACATCATTCATAACCATCGCTAGATCAGTTCGGCTACGACCTAATGTATCTTCAAGAACGAATTCAAAACCAGACGCTGCACCCATACCCGGTACTGCTGGAGGCCCCATCGCAAACACGACAGCTTGAGGAAGTTCAGTCGCAGCACGACCATTAATACGCTGTGAGATAGCCTGAGCAGAGTGTTGACCATCCAGTGCATTACGCATGTCCCAATCGTGAAGCTTGATGAACATTGACGCACCATTCGACGCAGAAGCGCCCGTCATAAATGCGTAGCCGTTAACCAGTGTTACGCCATCAACACCCGGCTCTTGTTCAACCATTTCAAGCAGCTGCTTAGTCACTTCTTCGGTTCGAGACAAGGATGCCGCGTCAGGAAGCTGAACGTTAACCAGCAAAATGCCTTTATCTTCTTGAGGTACAAACGCCGTAGACGTTGTCTTCGCAAAATAAGTCACAGCCGCCAAAGCCACAAAGAAGAAAGTGAACAGCAGAACGCCTTTCTTAACTAAGAAGCCAGCCACTTGACCGTATTTGTTAGTAACAGACTCTAGACCACGGTTAAATGCTTGGTACCAACGCGCCGTGTTACCACCACCCTGCTTAAGAACCAGTGAACACAATGCAGGTGATAGCGTTAATGCGTTAATTGAAGAGATAACAACCGCGATACAGATAGTCAGAGCGAACTGACGGTACATGATGCCAGTAATACCAGGAAGCATTGCAACAGGGATGAATACCGCAAGTAGAACCAAGGTCGACGTAATGATCGGCCCCGTTACTTCTTTCATCGCAATAAGCGTGGCTTTACGCGGTGAAATGGTTGGGTCTTTAGCCATTGTGGTATCAACGTTCTCGATAACCAAGATCGCATCATCTACTACGATACCAATCGCTAGTATCAAACCAAACAGGGTTACCGTGTTGATGGTGAAACCCGTCATCTGCATGATGGCAAACGTACCAATCAAAGATACCGGAATCGCAACTACAGGAATCAAGGTTGCACGCGCACTACCCAAGAACAGGTACGTTACCGCAATAACCAGCAAGATGGCTTCGATTAAGGTCTTTACTACCCCTTTGATCGACTCAGCAACAAACAGTGTAGTGTCGTAACTTGCTTCATACGCCACGCCTTCTGGGAAGTTCTTGCTTAAGGTTTCCAGCATCGCCATCACAGCTTTGCCACTTTCCAGCGCGTTAGCGTCTGATTGAAGTGACAGCGTTACGATCGACGCATCTTGACCACGGTATTTACCATTACCGTCGTAGAACTTTTTACCAAGCTCAACACGTGCAATGTCTTTTAAGTAAACCGTTGAACCGTCTTGAGTTGCACGAAGAACAACATTTTCAAACTCATCAGCTGTTTCTAATCGGCCTTTTGTTACCAAGTTGAACTGCACTTCTTGTGCGTTGTTATAAGGTGCAGCACCAATACGGCCTGCAGCAACTTGAACGTTCTGCTCTGCCAACGCGCGATTCACGTCTGAAGTGGTGATATTGAGGTTAGCCATTTTCTCAGGATCTAACCAAACACGCATCGCGTATTCACCACCACCCAACACGTTAACTTCACTGATGCCCTTCACACGAGCCAGTTGGTCTTTAATGTTTAGGTTAACGTAGTTGATCAAGAATTGATCGTCGTACTCACCGTTTGGCGAATAGAAGTTCAATACCATCAAAAGGTCTGGTGAACGCTTTTTAACGGTGACACCCACCATTCGAACTTCTTGCGGAAGCTTCGATTCGATTTGAGCAACTCGGTTCTGAACGTTGACCTGAGCCATATCTGGGTCAGTACCAACATCAAAGGTCACATTAAGGTTGTATGAACCATCGTTAGCGCTTTTAGAAGACATGTAGATCATATCTTCAACGCCGTTAACCGACGTTTCTATGGGGTCGGCTATCGCCTGTTCCACCACTTCAGCACTTGCGCCCGTGTAGAATGCCGACACACTGACCGACGGTGGACTAATTTTTGGATATTCAGCCACTGGCAAGATAGCGAGAGAAATCGCACCCGCCAGCGTTAAGATTATGGATATAACAAGGGCGAACTTAGGCCTTTGAATAAAGAAACGACTTAACATAAATAGTCCCCTTACTCAGCTTGTTCAGCAGAAGCTTGAATACGAACAGACATACCATTACGTACACGCTGTAGGCCTTGAGTGATGACTGCGTCGTTTTTCTCTAATCCAGAATGAACAATCACACCACCTTCAACCTGACGACCCATTTCGATGTTTCTGCGCTCAGCAACGGGTTCGGCTTCTCCTTCAACTAATACCATCACGAAGTCGCCTTCGAGGTCGGTTTGCACTGCACGACGAGGAATAGTCACAACATCAATAGGTTGTTTTTCACGTAGATCAACGCGAACGTGTTGGCCTGGAAGTAGTTGCTGATTCGGGTTATCAGCAATCGCACGCATCGCGATCGTACCAGTATTAAGGTTGATACGGTTGCCCAAGAAGTCAAGCTGACCTAGATGTTCGAACGCTTCACCGTTCTCAAGCATGATCTGAACTTCAACACCTGCAGAGTCGCTGCTGCCATCGCCTTCGATGCGGTCCATACCCAGCTCAATACGCTCACGCTCACTGATGCTGAACGATGCATGGATTGGGTCTAGGCTAACCAAAGTTGTCAGAACACCTGAAGACGGTGAAACTAGGTCACCTTTACTTACTTTAGTGTCACTGATTCTTCCAGAGAAAGGCGCGATAATTTTGGTGTGAGAAAGTTGGACATTCGCGGCGTTTAACTGAGCTTGGCTTGCTTCTAACTGTGCTTGAGAACCTAATAGGTTTGCCGTTAATGCATCAAATTCAGATTGAGAAATACTGCCCTTAGGAAGTAGGTTCTTACCACGATTGAAATCAAGTTCGGCTTTTTTAAGGTTGGCATTCGCTTGAGCAACAGCCGCTTTCGCGCTTGCTACTTCTGCTTCAAACGAAGAAGGTTCAATCGAATAAAGCAATTGACCCTTTTCAACCATTTGGCCTTCTTTGAAATGGCGGCTTTGCAGGTAGCCAGAAACTTGTGCAGTAATTGCCGTGTCTTCAACGGCTTCAATACGACCGATGTACGACTTACTTTGTTGGTGAGAAACGACGCTAACATCCTGTACAGCTACGAGAGGTAAAGGCGCTTGCTTGGCATTCTGAGCATCTTGCCCACATCCAGCAAGAATAAGAGAGCTTGCAAGAGCCGTAAGGATTAACTTTTTACGCATGGTTATACCGTCACTTATGAGAAATTGAACAGCATAAAAGTTACGTAACACAATTGCTTCAAATGTCCGAGGAATATCAATTATAACTGGCCAAAGTGTATCAATATGTTAATTGAAACCAAGTGCTTATAAAGTGATTACAAACACGCTACAATTCCTAAGTAAATCAATCTCTCAGCTTTTGTTCTCTATGGATATTGTCTAACATAATGTATTGTCAGACAGATAAGCATTCACATTTAATTGTTAAGGAATTCTCATGATTTCAAAATGGGCTAAACGTTTCTATCAAATGGCGGAATTGGTCGGTTCTTGGAGTAAAGATCCTTCAACTCAAGTCGGCGCCGTAATCACTAAGCACAACCGCATTGTTTCTGTTGGTTTTAATGGCTACCCACATGGCGTGTCTGATAGTGCGGATACTGATGACAGAGAGATGAAGTACCTCAAGACACTTCACGCTGAAGAAAATGCGATCTTATTCGCCAAGCGTGATTTGGACAGCTGTGAAATCTGGGTGACTCACTTCCCTTGCCCAAACTGCGCAGCGAAAATCATCCAAACCGGTATTTCTGCGGTTCACTGCCCAGAGCAAAGTGAAGACTTTCTTTCTCGCTGGGGAGACAAAATCAAAGTGAGCCAAGATATGTTTGAACAAGCAGGCGTAAAAGTCGATTGGTTGCCACTGGCTGACCTAGATTAAACGAACAGATAGTTAGAACAAAAAAGCCGAGAGTCGATATTATCGCTCTCGGCTTTCTTTTGTTTGGGGCTCAGCGGACTGCAGGATTAAGCACTGACAGGAAATGCTTCAGCGTATGCTTCCATGAAATCTTTACGAATCTCTTGCTCTAGATGAACCGCCTTCTCGGTTGGACAGAAAATCATAAAATGGACTTCTTGCTCACCTGTCGAACTGCTTGTGATATGGATGTGAGGCTCAGAACCCGGAAGGTCAACACCAGCGTGCTTTTCGATCACACCGTTGTAACGGCGAGCAACATCGATAAACTCTTCGCAATGCTCTTCAATTTTCACAATAAGACCCGACAGCATAGGGTATAGGTTTACAAAGTCTTTCACCGTCACAAAAAAGTTATGATAAACATAACGCTTCATGAAGTTGAGGTTCTTAACCGGATAAGTGAAGAACATGCTATTAGGCAGCGTGGCTGTCTTGCCAGTGAAGTGATATTGCCCATGATACAAATCGATTTCTTGAATCACGGTCGCCATCAGATTGTGCTCAATCACTTCACCGCTGATTTTACCCACTTCGATCCAGTCGCCGATTCTAAATGAACGAGAACTCGCACGCTGAATAGAACCGGTGAAACACAAAATGATCTCTTTTGAAGCCACTACTATCGCAACAGCAATGGCCGTGACAGATAGCGCAAACTCGCTGATTTCGGATTTCCACAGCACAAATAACGTCGCAACAATAATCGCGAATGTGCCGTTTTTGGTTCGTGACATCCAGTTACGTTGGTCTTCACTAAGGAAAGCAACATCACCTCTTATTTGAGATAAGGTGATTCGGCGAATGATTAAAATAATAGTGATAATCAACGCACTAAAAATAAACTTATGAGCGAGTAGAAAATCAATTACTTGCCACACTTTTTCCATTACTTATTCCTTAGCATTACAACGACGAGCTTTACAACGATTAGCGGAGACTTCGCTATGAAAAAGCGCTCAAAAATAGAGCGCTTTTTTACGTGCCTAAATCAGCTATTGGTAAGGCTATCATTTTATCTTGGCAGAAGTAATAAATTGGCCAAAAGTTTCACACCAAATCACAACCGTATTAAATCGATTAAGATCAGTACCTTCGGGAAGCTCAACCATAAAGCGGTCGAATGTTTTCACATCTCCGACTCTCAATAACTCGTTCTTGCTGTCATTGAAAGCGTGCTCGGTTTCAATGAACTTAGGCGAGAGATAAACCTTGTAATCAGGTCCCGGCGCCAATTCACCTTCAAAAGCGATCGCACTTTCGGATACTGAGACGATGCCTTCTCCCCAGTGCAAGAAGTCACTGTCTTGTCGATCTTTAGTGAACTCGCCCGTGTAGATAGCCTGCTCACTGATCGCTTCAACAGAACTTGAGGAAGGAGAATCAGGCTCAATCAAGATAGGCAATGCGTAAACACCTAGCCCAAAACCAACAGCACCCACGGCTAAGTGGGTGCAAAGTAAAACTAACTTTTTCATCGCGTACTCCCTTATGCTTAAAGAGAGTATTATTGAATACTCTCAAAAATACAAAGAGATATAACGCTCTGATGTTCTATTTTTGGTAATGCGTTGCTGTACGTTGTGACAGTTCAACAATCACTTTTACCGCTTGCTCCATGCCTTGAATGGTAATGAACTCATGAATACCGTGGAAGTTGTAACCGCCAGTAAAGATATTCGGACATGGTAGCCCCATGAAAGATAAGCGAGCACCGTCTGTACCACCTCGGATTGGTTTAACCATTGGCTCGACATTGCACTCAATCATCGCCTGCTTGGCCAATTCAATAATATGTTGATGCGGTTCAACCATCTCTTTCATGTTGAAGTAGCTATCGGTTAGCACCAGCTCAACACGGCCTTTCTCAAGGCGCTCATTCAGCTCATCGACTTTCTGCTGCATGAATGCTTTACGCGCTTCTACACCCTCACGTTCAAAATCACGGATGATGTATCCCAGTTCAGAGCGAGCCACACCCATTTCCGCCGATTTCAGGTGGTAGAAGCCTTCATAACCTTCTGTGCACTCTGGTGTTTCTTGCGCAGGCATCATCAATTGGAATTGCGCTGCAATGTTCATCGAGTTCACCATTTTATCTTTTGCGGTGCCCGGGTGAACGTTCACGCCATGACAGATAACATCGGCGCTCGTGGCATTGAAGTTCTCAAATTCCAACTCCCCTACTGGGCCACCATCGATGGTGTACGCCCACTCGGCGCCAAATTTTTCAACGTCAAACAGGTTCGCACCGCGACCAATCTCTTCATCCGGCGTGAAACCAATGCAGATGTCGCCGTGTTTGATGTCTGGATTCGCTTTCAGGTAAGCAATTGCACTGATGATTTCAGCGATGCCCGCTTTGTTGTCGGCACCAAGCAGAGTTGTGCCGTCAGTCGTAATCAGGTCGTGACCATGTAAAGAATCAAGATCTGGATACTGGCTTGGGTTCAAACTCTCGCCACTTTCCCCTAATTCAATCGTTCCACCTCGGTAATCTTTAATCACTTGTGGTTTCACGTTGGCGCCTGATGCGTCAGGAGCGGTATCCATGTGCGCCACAAAGCCAATCGCAGGCACATCGTAATCGACATTCGACGGCAGTTTCGCCATCAAGTATCCATTGTCATCTAAAGACACATCAACTAAGTCTAATGCCACCAATTCTAACTTTAAGGCTTCAGCAAAGGTAATTTGACCCGGTGAACTTGGGCATTGCTGATTAGAAGGATCGGATTTGGTATCAAAAGTAACGTAATTCAGAAAACGTTCTACAAGCTTTTCCATAATTCATCTCACCATGGATTAAGTAATTGATTTACTGACTTAATTATTATGTCGATAAGTGATACATCGTTAAATAAATACGAGCACAGAGTCAGTAGCGAGGGTTTTCATCTTACGCCCCTGACCATGTATGTAATTGCTCTAAATCATTATTGTGCGAAATTAGATGCGCTTCCTATACTTGAAAACAGAGGGTTTCGTCAGTTCAACATTGCATACGGATGATAAGAGATCGCTTTGTACGCATTCTACGCCCTCCGCTCTCAGCCTAACAAAAGTACAAAGTGGATGATGATCACAATTTATCCTTGATGCAGAATCTGTCATACGTTACACGGAGACACAGTTATGACGATTAATAAATATTTCATTTTCTCTCCTCAAGCCTCTGAGGAAACGCTTCGACCAGTATTAACTGAGAAAGAAGTTCAAAGGCAGGAAGCTCTAAGACAGGCGCAGATCCAGGGTGGATTAGACACAAACGCGACCTCGTAACTCAATGAATACCTAGCACTATTAAGACCCCTATAAAAAAGCTCTACGCTCTATCCGGTAGAGCTTTTTTTATTTTTGATCTGTTCTCCTCTCCCCCACTCCCAAACAAGCTGAACATTAAACCTTCGCTCATTGCTTGTTGTTCTTCACTTCTCGATCACCAATTGGCTCATAGTTTCTCGCGAATGTATTTTCACGCATTGCACACACTAGCTTGCAGCGCTGAGAAATGACTCACTAAACTCCCCGATGCCATACCTTGTCGTGTCATTTTGTGCTAATAATTCATATTCGTTTTCATTCCTCACTCGCCCTCTTTTCAAAACTATAATGCGAGTACCAGAGAACCTAACCACAGGAACCCCGAATTCAATGGAATATTCAAAGCTAGGAAGTAGTCAAATTCCCGTTTCCCGTATCTGTCTTGGCAGCATGACTTGGGGGCTACAAAATACGCAGCAGCAAGCCGACCAACAGATCGAATACGCATTAAGCCAAGGTATTAACTTTATCGATACTGCAGAGATGTACGCGGTTCCACCTTCTCCAGATACCTACGGAAAAACAGAAGCGATCATTGGTAACTGGTTATCGCGTAACCCACAGCGTCGACAAGAGTTGATCATTGCGAGCAAAATTGCCGGGCCAGGGCTTCCTTGGGTTCGAGATGGCGGCCCGATAACGGGTGAAGCGGTGATCGCAGCCGTTGACGCATCATTAAAACGCCTACAAACAGACTATATCGACCTTTACCAACTTCATTGGCCAAATCGTACAACGCCTCACTTTGGTAAGCATTTCCCGAATCACATTCGATTCAGTGATATTGACCGAAAGCAGCATGAAGCTGAGATGTTGGAAATCCTACAAGCACTGGCAAGCTGCATTAAGGCGGGGAAAATTCGCCATGTCGGGCTTTCAGATGATTCTACTTGGGGCATTAACACTTACCTCAAGCTGAGTGAAAAACACGATTTGCCACGTATGGTTTCGATTCAGAATGAATTTAGCCTACTGCACGCAAAAGACTGGCCATATCTGATTGAGAACTGTGTGCATGAAGATGTAGCTTACCTGCCATGGTCACCTTTAGCTGCAGGCATGTTGAGTGGAAAGTACATTGATGGCGCAAGACCGGAAGGCAGCCGTTGGACTTACATGCAACGTAAAGGCATTTTCCGTGACACTGAATCTGCCAACGAAGCGGTTAAAGGCTATGTTGAAGTAGCAAACGCTCATGGATTTACTCCGAGCCAACTGGCATTGGCATGGTGTAATCAAGTTGATGGGGTGACGTCCACCATCATCGGTGCAACGACCATGGAGCAATTAAAAGAGAACGTAGCCGCTTTTAGTAAACCGCTATCAGAAGAGATCCTGACTGATATCAACACAGTATTTAAACGCTATCCTGCTCCGTATTAGGCTGTCAGTTCAGCTTAACTTAGGTGAGTAAATCCCATAAGAGCGCGCTATTTAGTGCGCTTTTCTTTTTTAAGTGAGTTGCTTTTGCTTTTTATGTAGATCGCATTGAGTCATCACGCTTTTGGTTCGCTAACCTTTGCTCTATAATGCGCGGGCTTATATCTAGGATAAAAACATGATTTCAAAAAACCAATTAAAACTCCTTCGTGCTTTGGGCCAAAAGAAACAACGTAAAGCCCACGGCCTGTTTCTAGTTCAAGGTGAAAAGAACGTTCTTGAGCTGTTCAATAGTGACTTAGTGGTGAAGAATGTCTTTGCTACCGCTGATTTCTTATCTGAAAATCATGCTTCACTGATTGAGTTTGATTGTGTTGAAGCCTCGCTGGATGATCTAACCAAAGCAAGTACTTTGGTGAGTAACAATGCCGCGATTGCAGTTGTTGAGATCCCAACGTTTGAACTACCAGAAGCAACAGGACTTATGATTGCGCTTGATGGCGTTTCAGACCCTGGCAACCTAGGTACGATTATTCGCGTAGCAGACTGGTATGGCATCAAGCATATCGTTGCGAGCAGTGATTGCGCAGACCCATACAACCCTAAAACTATCAGCGCGACTATGGGCAGCTTTGGCCGAGTACACGTAAGTCAAACTGACTTACCAGCTTACTTAGAGCAAGCGAATCTACCGGTTTACGGTGCATTTTTGGAAGGCGAAAGTGTTCATAAGACTGACTTCACTGCAAATGGCATTTTGCTGATGGGCAGCGAGTCTCACGGTATTCGTGAACACGCCGCTAAATACGTGACAGATAAGATTACGATTCCAGCATTCGGTGGCGCAGAGTCTTTGAACGTTGCAATGGCGACTGGCATCATTCTCGACAACATGCGTCGTCAGCACAGCTAGACCTCTAAGCTAACTAGCTAATCGACAGTGTTCAGATATTAAAAAAGGCGTATTGATTAAATCAGTACGCCTTTTTATTTGAGTTCTTTTCAACAATTACTTTTCTAGCATTGCCAACTTATCACACACACCATTCCACTTTTCAGCGTCATCCATTGGTGCTTTTACTTCCGTTTGCACAGGCCAAATCTCAGCGAGCTCTGCGTTCACTTCGATGAAGATCTTTTGATCTTCTGGCAGTTCGTCTTCTTGGAAGATCGCTTGAGCATCACATTCAGGTACACATAAACCACAATCGATACATTCGATCGGGTTAATTACCATGAAGTTTGGGCCTTCATGGAACGCATCTGCGGGACACACTGCCACACAGTCTGTGTATTTACATTGAATACAATTATCGCCTACGACAAATGCCATGATGCTCTGCTCTATAAGTTAGTCAAAATTGAAGAATGGGGATAATACTCATCCCAAAGCAAAATTCAACATCATACGGCTCTAATATCGTGTCTATTTGCTCCATGTTTCCAAATTAGTATGACAGATAAATCAATTTCTCGTAAAATGCGCGCCATTGTGAGCTTATCGCTTCTTTGAACATCAGCGTTTCCATCAAACTCTGTATTAAGAAACGATCTAGCTAAGACACCTATAAAAACGAGACATCGAAATGATACGTTTAACCGAAATTAAACTCCCACTAGACCATGAAGAGTCTGCTATTCAAGACGCTATTGAAGCGAAACTTGGTATTAACTCTGATCAGGTACTCTCTTTTAATATCTTTAAACGTGGCTACGATGCTCGTAAGAAATCAAAGATCTTACTTATCTACACGCTTGACGTTCTCGTTGAAAACGAAGCTGAGTTGTTAGAACAATTCATTAGCGACCCGCACGTAAAAGTGACTCCTGATATGGAGTACAAGTTTGTTGCTAAAGCGGTTGAGAACCAAACTGAGCGCCCTGTGGTTATCGGTTTTGGCCCATGTGGTCTATTCGCTGGCCTAGTGCTTGCTCAAATGGGTTTCAACCCAATCATCGTTGAGCGTGGTAAAGAAGTTCGTGAGCGTACGAAAGATACCTTTGGTTTCTGGCGTAAGCGTACGCTGAACACAGAATCAAACGTACAGTTTGGTGAAGGCGGCGCAGGTACTTTCTCTGACGGTAAGCTGTACAGCCAAGTTAAAGATCCAAAGCACTACGGCCGTAAAGTAATTGAAGAGTTCGTTGCTGCGGGTGCACCAGAAGAAATTCTATACGTAAGTAAGCCGCACATCGGTACCTTTAAACTGGTTACCATGATCGAAAAGATGCGCGCTTCTATCATTGAACTTGGTGGCGAAATCCGTTTCAGCACTCGTGTTGACGACGTTCATATGGAAGATGGTCAAATCACTGGCCTAACGCTTTCTAACGGTGAAGAGATCAAATCTCGTCACGTGGTATTGGCTGTTGGCCACAGTGCTCGTGACACGTTTGAAATGCTGTACGATCGTGGCGTTTACATGGAAGCGAAGCCTTTCTCTGTTGGTTTCCGTATCGAACACAAGCAATCGATGATCGATGAAGCTCGTTTCGGTAAGAACGCAGGCAACCCAATCCTAGGTGCTGCGGACTACAAACTCGTTCACCACTGTAAGAATGGCCGCACTGTATACAGCTTCTGTATGTGCCCAGGTGGTACTGTGGTTGCTGCAACGTCTGAAGAAGGCCGCGTAGTAACGAACGGCATGAGCCAATACTCTCGTGCAGAACGTAACGCAAACAGCGCGATCGTTGTAGGTATCGACCCAGAGCGTGATTACCCAGGTGACGCACTGGCTGGTATCCGTTTACAACGTGAACTAGAAAGCGGCGCTTATGTTCTTGGTGGTGAAAACTACGATGCACCAGCTCAAAAAATCGGTGACTTCTTGAAAGGTCGCGATCCAAGTGCAATCGGTGAAGTACAACCGTCATTCACGCCGGGTATCCACCTGACTGATATTTCAAAAGCGCTGCCTGATTTTGCTATCGAAGCGATTCGTGAAGCAATCCCAGCGTTCGAGAAGAAGATCAAAGGTTTCTCTACGCCAGACGGCCTACTTACCGGTGTTGAGACACGTACGTCTTCTCCTGTATGCATCAAACGTGGCAAAGACTTCCAAAGCATCAACCTTAAGGGCTTCTTCCCGGCTGGTGAAGGTGCAGGCTACGCAGGCGGTATCCTGTCTGCTGGTATCGACGGCATTAAGGCCGCAGAAGCGCTAGCACTATCAATGGTAGAGCAGAACCAAGCCGAGAAGATTGAGATCGCTTAAACGCTTTCGATAAACCCAAGCTAAATAGCGAACACCCAAAACTGAAAATCCAGTGTCTTGTCGACACTGGATTTTTTTATGTGCATGTGACTAGCGGTACACAAGCAACATGGTAGAATGCCGCCATTAATCTTATCCTTGTATAAGATTGTTGAACCTTTCCATCGCTATTTAGCCAAATCATACCGAGAAACTTATGCCATTTTCCAAGCTTGGATTAAGCTCACCTATTGTTAAAGCCGTTGCAAAACAAGGCTATGAAAAGCCAACCTCTATTCAAGAAAAAGCAATTCCGATTGTGCTTTCTGGTAAGAACCTTATTGCTGCTGCACAAACAGGTACAGGTAAAACTGCGAGCTTTGTTCTCCCTATCTTAGAAATGCTAAGTAAAGGTGAAACACAACGTAAAAAACGCATTCGTGCTGTTATTCTGACACCAACTCGTGAGCTTGCGATTCAGGTTGAACAGAACATTACTAAGTACGCGAAATTCCTAAACCTAACATCATTAGCGATGTACGGTGGCGTATCTTACCAACACCAGAAAGACCGCTTGATCGAAGGTGTCGATATTCTTGTGGCAACACCAGGTCGTTTGATCGACATGTACGGACAACGTGCCGTTCACTTTGATGAAGTGGAAGTTCTGGTTCTAGATGAAGCTGACCGCATGCTAGACATGGGTTTCATTGAAGACATCAACAAGATCATCGCGCGTCTACCACAAGACATCCAAAATCTACTGTTCTCAGCAACGCTTTCAACGCCAGTGCGCGCGCTAGCGAAAAGTGCTATCAGCGAAGCGGAAGAGATTTCGATTGCCAAGACAGATGCGTCTAAAGCGAACATTGAGCAATGGTTAGTTACCGTAGATAAAGACCGTAAGTCAGCACTATTGAGCCACATGATTACCGAAGGCAACTGGGACCAAGCGCTTATCTTTATCGAAACCAAGCACGGCGCTGCTAAGTTGGTTGCTCAACTTGAGAAACGTGGTATTCAAGCGGAAGCTTTCCATAGTGGACGTAGCCAAGCGATTCGTGAAAAAATCTTGGCTGACTTCAAGAAAGGTCGTCTAAAGTACTTAGTCGCGACGGGTGTTGCTGCTCGTGGTATCGATATCGACAACCTAAGCCGCGTAGTAAACTACGACATGCCTTTCCCAGCGGACGACTATGTTCACCGTATTGGTCGTACAGGCCGTGCTGATGCGTCTGGCGAAGCGATATCTTTCCTATCGAAAGATAACTTCAAAAACCTGTGCATTATTGAAAAGCGTCTGGGTCACTTGATTGAACGTCGCGTTGTTGAAGGTTTCGAACCACGCAAAGAAGTGCCAATCTCAGTATTGAACTTCGTTCCTAAGAAGAAAAGAGAACAGCAACAAGACTAAGTAATTTCAGCGACAGAAAATGCAAAGTTGCATTAACCAAAAGAAAAGTCGCGTTAGCCAAAATGAAAATAAAACGAAGCCCTATGTGGCTTCGTTTTGTTCTTTGAAATACATATAACGTTGAGGCAATAAGATGATCACTCCTATCGCAACGAGATTAACCCGCGGCCAAGACCTAAAGCTAGAGATCCAGAGGCTAGTGACAGCGCACAATATCTCCGCGGGCTCTATTGCGTCTTGTGTCGGATGTGTTTCTCAACTCAATATTCGCTTAGCTAATGCCAACAACACCAAGCTAGTTCAAGCTCCGTTCGAAATAGTCTCGGTGATGGCAACGCTAACCCCAAACCACCAGCATATTCATATCTCCGTTGCTGATGAGAATGGCAATGTAATTGGTGGGCATTTGCTTGAAGGGACGATTATCGCGACCACGGCTGAATTGATTGTTCACCGCTACGATACCTTGACCTTCAACAGAGAGCATGACGATTCGACGGGTTACACTGAACTTACTATCAGCAATAGCAAATAACTGATTTACCCATAGCAACACCAAACGCCCCATACAAAGCGATACTACCAAACAGCAATTAGGAAACACGATGGCTCCAAACTCCGCAGATTCCGTTATCGTTCTCGATTTCGAGACCACAGGCTTATCACCAAATATGGGCGACCGAGCGATTGAGATCGGTGCGGTTAAACTCGTTAACGGCGAAGTCGTCGACACCTTCCAGCAGCTCATGAACCCGGGATTTCGTGTGAGTGGATTCATTGAAGGTTATACCGGAATCAGTAACCGTATGTTAAGCACAGCGGCCAGTTGTAGTGAAGTGATGGATGAGTTTGCAGACTTCATTCAAGACAGCCAACTTGTCGCTCACAATGCCTCATTTGATAAGCGCTTTCTTGATGCGGAATTAGATAATATTGGTCGCGATTACAATGGACAGTTCGCTTGCTCAATGTTGATAGCTCGTCGTCTAATCCAAGACGCACCAACTCATAAGCTAGGCGACCTTGTGCGTTTCAAAAATATCGACAACGACGGTACTTTCCACAGAGCGTTAGCCGATTCAGAAATGACAGCAAGGTTGTGGTTATTGATGATTGATGAATTGCAAAGTGATCACGGCATTCAACAGCCAAGCTTTCAACTGATGCAGAAAATATCTAGGACAGCCAAAGGTTCGATTCCAAAACTACTTATGAGCAACAGGGGTTAGGTTCCGAAATTCAGTTTGATGAAAGGCTAGCTCGATAATGACCGTTAGCCTTTAAAAAGAACGCTCTACTCTTGCAATGACTCCAACGTTCCTTTGAGGCTTTCTAACTCATTCATAAAATACGCCCACTGCTTGTTACTGCTGGTCGCGGCCATATCTACTAAAAACTTGGCTGATGTTTCCATATTTTGGTTAAGCTGCGGCTCAAGTTCAGCAGGATAATAAGCTTCATTGTTTAAAAGCAACTTCATAATAATTGGCTGAGCAATATGTAGGTCGCTCTTCTTTGCCATCAGCGTCGTTAGCTCTTGATAGATGTTGTTTTGATATTGTCGCCAACTGCTATTGGTATTTACCCACTCTTTAGACCAAGCCAAAATAATCTGTTTTTGTTCTTTCGATACTGAACCTAACCACCGTTCTGCACGCTCTTCTATTCTGTTTCGGTATCGCTCTCTCGAATCGTCATCGTTCAACGACAACCTTTCTTCATAATAGTCTTGCTGCTTTTCACGAAAGTTCTTTAAAAACTCCCTGTCTTGCTTAGGGCTAAGCTGCATACTCAAGGCGTAAATATCTGGAGCGAACTTATTGACGATTGTGCGAATATGCTCTTTCGTTTGTTCACTTTGGCCCACAATAAAAGCGGGATTCATATCCGACCGATCTACGTTTTGAATCGCTTCTAATTGCGAGATGTACAGAGGTAGCTGAGTTTCTTTATGCCATTTTTGTAATATATCTAATCGCTCTTCAAGCTCTGATTCTTGGCTATTTGAGAGGGAAACAAAATCTTCTATATAGCTAACGACAAACCAACCTATATTGTTATAGGCGAACTTGGTCCCGCACCCAGTAAATAGAAAACAGATCACTAAAACTAACCACCGGCACTTTCTCATTCTACCCTCTCACGACATTCAACAAAGCCACAAACCGATTAACTCATCCCTTTAAGGTTAGCCCAGTTTTTATAACGCTAATTCTAGCTCTTATAAAAGTAGTCTTAATAAACAGTGGCCGTAAAAACTTTGAGATAAATTGAGACCCAAACTTGCTAATCTAGCTATTTAGGCAAATGATTAAACTAAAAATAATTAATGGCAGTGATGTAACTTGATTTTATTACTCATTTGACGTGATACGAGCCCTATAAATGAGTTGGGTTGACGTATTTAAAATGATTGATATTTGGGAGGGAAGCTATGGCCGCTATTCCTGATCATCCAAGCGATTTAGAATATGAGCTTTGTTATTTTGACGATGGTTCAATAACCACAATCACGATATTGGTTCACAATCGACAAGAAGCGATGACTTGGTATCTTAGCGAAGGAAAGCATATCAACGATCTTTATTCGATAAGACCCGATGAATAATGCTTTGGTATAGAGGACTAGGTCGATAAACCTAAGATAAGAAACTTGAGTGGCATTTTGTGGAACACCCTTTACTGCAATGCCATTAATTAGCAATGTCGTTAATTAGACATATCGCAGCAAAGGGATTCAGTCTCGAATTACTTCAGGATTCGGGCGCGGAATTGACGACCCTTCATTTTACCTGATTCGATTTTGTTCAGTGCTTTTTTAGCCACAGATCTTTCTACCGCTACGTAAGCACGCATTGCAAACAGATTGATCTTACCTACTGATTTACCATCAATGCCGCCTTGGCCCGTCAGTGCGCCAAGAATATCACCAGCACGAAGCTTAGCTTTCTTACCGCCATCAATTTGGATGGTAACCATGTTTGAGTAGTACGGCTTAGCAATTGGTTTTGCTGGCAGTTCAGATGGCTCGATTGGCATGTCCATGTACTCATCAATTTGAGCAACACGGTACATCTCTTTTTCGCTAAAGAAGCTGATCGCTACGCCTTTGCTTCCTGCACGGCCAGTACGACCAATACGGTGTACGTGAACTTCAGGGTCGCGAGACAATTCAAAGTTGAACACAGCATCTAGGTTATCAACATCAAGACCGCGAGCCGCAACGTCTGTCGCCACTAGAATCGAGATGGTTTTGTTTGAGAACTGAACCAAAGCTTGGTCACGTTCACGCTGTTCCATGTCACCATGAAGTTCGATAACACTGAAACCGCGGTGGCTTAGCTCATCGTTTACGTTCTGCACTTCTTTCTTAGTGTTACAGAACACAACCGCAGACTCCGGTTGGTGATGAAGTAACAGCAACTCTAGAGCGTCATCACGAGCTTCAGAACCTTCTAACTTGTAGAAGTGTTGTTGGATGCTTGAGTGATCGTGTGTTGATTCAACCTTCACCATTTCTGGATTGCGCATAATGCGGTCTGCAACAGATTTGATCTGTTTAGGGAAAGTCGCACTGAATAGCAGAGTTTGGCGTTCTTTTGGCGCCGCTTCAATCACAGCATCCAAAGCGTCTTGGAAACCCATCTCTAGCATGCGATCCGCTTCATCTAACACAAGTGTGTTCAGCTCAGACAGGTCAATGCGGCCTTTCTCTAGGTGATCAAGAATACGACCAGGTGTGCCCACAAGAATGTGTGCGCCATGCTCTAGTGAACCAATCTGTGGGCCCATTGGCATACCGCCACATAGTGTCAGCACTTTAATGTTGTGAATACCACGAGCAAGAGTACGAATCTCTTTTGCTACTTGGTCTGCAAGCTCACGAGTCGGACATAACACTAAAGACTGAACACGGAAACGCTTAACGCGTAGGTTCTGCAGCACGCCTAAACCGAAAGCAGCTGTTTTACCTGAACCCGTTTTACCCTGACCGATAACGTCCTTGCCATTTAGGATAGTAGGAAGACTTAACGCTTGGATCGGCGTCATTTCAGTATAACCAAGAGAATCTAACGTATTTAGAAGCTCTGGTTTAAGGGCGATTGAAGAGAATTTTGAAGTGCTCAATGGAAATATCCAACTGGTGAAAAACAGAGTGCATTATGAGTGTTTTTGAAAATTATTCCACCTTAATCACAGTTTTGGAGAAACATGTTAGGCGAACACAAAAAAGCCAGCTTACTTAGCTGGCTTTGACTTCTATACGAATTGCTTTCTATGGCACACCGTGACCTTTAGATGCCACCCATACGCGATACCACTGTTCGCGCGTCAGCTCGATTTTCAGTGCATCAACGGCCGTCTTCACACGCTCAATCTTACCAGAACCAATAATTGCAATTGGACTAGATGGTAAACGACGAACCCAAGCGTAAATCACTTGATCAATGCTGTCTGCACCGACTTCTTGACGAATCGCCTCTAGCTCATCACGAACGCGAACCGCTTGCGCTGAATCACCACTGAAGATGCTACCACCACCGAGACAAGACCACGCCATCGGGCGAATGCGGTTCATCTGCAGTTGATCTAGCGTGCCATCATGAGCCACTTCGAAGTTCAATGGGTTGATTTCAACTTGGTTGGTCACTAACGGCTTACCGAGTCGAGATTGAAGCAGTTCGAACTGACGCGGTGAAAAGTTAGAAACACCGAAGTGCTTAACTTTACCTACTTTGTGTAGCTCTGCGAACGCTTCTGCTACTTCATCGGCATCCATTAACACGTCAGGGCGGTGAATCAACAATACATCGATATCGTTAACACCTAAGTGCTCTAATGAGTTATTTACTGATTGGTAAATATGCTGCGCGCTGGTGTCATAGTGATTGATCTTACGATCTGGAGTGTGGTCACCACATAGGTTGATATCGCACTTGGTGACGATTTGAATATCATCACGAAGGCTTGGTTCAAGCGCTAACGCCTCACCAAACAACTTTTCACATTGGTAGTTACCGTAAATATCCGCGTGATCAACAGTTGTGATGCCAAGATCAATATGTTGCTTCAGGAAAGTCAGGCGTTGTTGCGGGGTCATGCCCCACTCTGCTGTACGCCAGTATCCTTGCACCAGCTCAGAAAGTTCTGGGCCTTGTGGCGCTATCGTTACTCTTGCAACCATGGGTTGTCTCCTTTATCAATACTGAACGTATCCTAAGCTCGTTTTACCGAAGGCTCAACGTATAACAAATGGCAAAGCTAAACGCTTATTAAAAATGTGAGAGCCGCAGAAAAACGAACACTTAAATGAATTATAACTTGCTGTCTGCCCGCGAGCCGTTCTCCTGAAAGGCTTGTTTAGCCTAATAAATAAGGAAACTATCTATAAATTTGAGCAATTAAAAACGATTAAGTTCAACCGTTAAGTTGTCACCATCACTCTGTAACTGAATCCAAGGAGAAGTAGAGCTAGAAGAAGATAAGCTAGGCACATTCCACACACTCAGTTGCTCTGCTGAACCGTGAGGCGCGTTGATAAATTCGACCAGCTGTTTATCCACCTTATCGAAACCAACACCTTCATTTCGAGCTTGTTCGAGTTGAGCTGTAACATCGAATTCATCTTCACCAATACGAATTGAACTGAGAGCAAAGCCATCTTGGCGAAGGTATGCCTGAAGCTTTGTGTAACTTAGGTCCGAATATGGCAGGTTTAAGCGAACCGTTTCGACACTTGAGTCCCCCAACTCCAGTTCAACATACACATCCAGGTCGTAATATTGGGTTAAGTCACTGCACAACAAAGTACCTTCGATCTCACCACAATCCATCAACTCGATATCATTAATATAGTTTTGAGAATTCGGCAGACTTGGGCTGCTGTTAAATACTGTTCTTAGCCACCAGCTTTCGGTTGCTTGCGCTGAAAATGAAATAGCATTGAGGGACAGCATTAGAGGCAAGATTAGAACTTGAAAGATTTTCATCGACTGGGCTTATTTAGCGCTATATGAAGTGTCCATTATACGTGACCAAACGACAAACAACTGCTCGAGTCGCAAATTTTAGGCGAAAAAAAACGGGCATACATGCCCGCTAGATAATTTCATCACCGAATAACGTAATCCGTCACGTTGAGAACCATTACGAAAGAGAGAATATCACTCTCCCACAACAGTTACAACATAACATACCCATTACTTGTAGCCACCTTCAATCGCAGGCTCTTCAAGCGACAATCTCACTTTGTTACGTTGAATAGCTTCTGGCGGTAAACTGATGAAGCCGTATTGGTTCAACACGCCTTGATGATCTTGTGACAAGGTAAGCCCAACAAAGAACTCCTCTTGTTCCGTAAAGCCTTTGCGATGCGCTGGAATATTCAAGTACATGTAATAAACCGTTGCTAACGGGTAACGACCAGAGAGGATCGTTTCTTTGTTTAGGTCGTAGTTCACACCTAGGTTATCAACCACGCTCAACCATTTCACATCAGAGATCTGATCTGAGTAAACGGTGTAACCAATGGCGGCATCTTCGTCTTCAATCTTATTAATCAGATCAGGTAAATCCGCTAAGAACTGAGTATGGGCATATTCTCCTTCTGTTCCACATTCGACCCAACTTGAAAAGGTAGTATGGCCTTTCAGGTTGTGATCAATGGCAAAGGGCAAAATATGAGTATCTAGGCTTTCACCGTTACGAATATCACTACTTGCTGACCATTTTGGATGTTTAGGATCGTTAGAACAACCAAACACATCAATTAATTCAGCGACGGTGATTGATGTCGCAGGGTTATTTTCATTGGCTAGAATCGCAATCACGTCAGCGGTAAACATCAGCTCTGTTGGCCTATAACCGTAACGCATATCAAACCTTGCCATCTCTTTGTCAGTCCACTTTTTGGAAGTGATACCAACACGCGAGCGCTGCATGATCATCTGTTCTGGGACGCTGTCACTCAACAAGATTTCTAAGTCGATCTCTTGGCTCTTAAGCAGATTTTCTACAAGCCCCTGCATATTCGGCTCAATCGCGACCAAACCAATGTCACTGGCATCATTCGCAAATGTCGATACAGAGAACAACGCAGGTACAGCAGCAAGCAGCAAGCCCGATTTATTAGCTAGACATTTCATTACTGGCCTCCTACTGGATCAATCGACGTTTTAGACTCAACATCGCTATTACTATCGAGCTGCATTTCTGAAGTGAAGATGTTCCAAGATGGGTTCACTTCCATGCTTTCTGTTTTAATCACCGCGATCGTTCTACGCTTACGCTTGTGAAGATGCTGAGTTAAGCTGGTTATCTGAGTAAACTCTTGTTCAAAGATTCGCTCACCATTGATGCCTCTATCAATCAATGCGTCTCGAATCACGCCCGTTCTTTTCTTGGCCAATGCTTTGTTATACACGTTTGTACCTTCAGCACTGGTATCTCCGACCAAGGTAACCGAAGCATCAGGCTGCTCTCCTAGTAAACGCACCAACTCATTTAATACAGCGGTATGATCAGGTTTAAGGTCATACTTATCAAAATCAAATGCCACACTTAATACTTCAACGTCTTCGACAATTTTCCAATTGGCACACCCTTTAATGTCTACCGTTACACCTTCTGGCGTATCGGCACATAGATCTCGCTGGTTAATCACACCATCTCGGTCATTATCCGCTAAGTCATCAATTTGGTGGCGTGTCATTGTCGTATCAGGCGTTTCTGCACATCCCATTAGCAAGATAGAGCTAAGTAGCGCTAGTTTAAAATATCTCATTACTTATTCTCCCCTTGCCACTCTTCTGGATGTTCAATCCTCAACGCATACGTCAACATACCCATCGCATTTAACACTCGATAAGCCGCTAACGTTTGATCATATTCAGTGCTGATGAAGTTTCTTCGAGCCAAAAACACTTCTACTTTTGCATCCAGTACATCAAGAAGGCTTCGTCTGCCAACATTGAATTGCTGGATATAGCCAAGCTCTGCAATTTTCGCTGCATCAACATTCTGTTGAAGTAAGGATTTTTGCTGCTCAAGCATTTTGTAAGCGTTCCAAGCCAGTTGTGTACCTTCTCGAACCTCACGCTCTGTTCGTAATCGGATCGCCCTTGCCTCTTCCACTCGCCAAGCTGACGATTCAACCCTGGAGTCGGTAGAGAAGCCATTAAACAGGTCATAATCCATCGTCAACATGATACGTGCATCTTCATCGACACCGCCTGGAGGGTTAGATACGTTGTCATTCTTGTTCGCATGAAGCTCAAGTTTTAGCTCTGGGTAGTAATCCCCCTTCTCACGGCGCATCTCTTTACGAGCGGCATCAATATCAAGCAAAGAAGCTTGGATTTCAGGGTGATTCTCGACAGCCTGTTCAAGCGCGACCTGTGCTGAACTTGGTAACAAAGCATAATCAAAACGTGGATAAACCAAGTTCACAGCAGGCTTGCCGACTAAACGTAGGTACTGAGTTTGTAAATCAAACAGGTTGTTTTGAGCAGCGATTAGTGAAGATTGCGCCGTCGCAACACGGGCGGAGATTTGAGCCAGATCCGAGTTGCTACTCAAGCCTTTGCTCTTTTTATCTTGGATATCTTGATAGATCTCTTGGTGCTCTTTTACATTACGCTTAGACAGTTCAAGTAGCGTCTCTGCCTTGAGGATATCGAGGTAATTTCTCACCACATCTAACGATACGTTTTCAGCTCGCGAAATCAGAGTTAGACGCTCAGCTTCCGCTTCGAACGTCAGTCGGTCGACATTCGAGGTCGTTTTAAAACCATCGAATAGTAACTGGGATACTTTAACGCCAATTTCCGTTCTCGTTAGGCCTCTATCATCGCTATCGAGTTTGCTGCCACTGTTGTAGCGTGTCTCTTCATAGCCTGCTGCCGCGTACAAGTTCACTTGTGGCATATACAAACCACTCGCAGCGTCTCCGTCTCTGACCACCGATTGGTATCGGGAGTATTGCGCCAATATCTCTGGGCTATAGTCGATGGCAAAGGCCACGGACTCTTCTAATGAAGCTGCTTGAGACAGCCCACTCATTAGCAAGCAAGAAGAGAGTAAGAATTTTGAATGCATTACACTTCCTTTTATATTTATGCTTTAACCCACTTCATCGTTCACGAAGTGAGTTTTCCTTAGCTCGTAAAATAGGTTTTAACCAATAACTCAATACTGTTTTCTCTCCGGTTAATATATCGACCGCGACTTGCATCCCTGGGATAATGCTAAAGGCAGAGTTTTGTTGCTGGTCTTCGTTTAACTGAATATGGGCACGATAATAGGCGTTTCCGTCTTCCGTTTGTAAGGCGTCGGCACTCACGTAAATCACCTCGCCTTTAAGTCCGCCATAAATGACGAAATCGTAGGCCGTGAATTTCACTGTTGCACCTAACCCGTTATGAACAAACGCAATATCTTGCGGAGAGATTCTCGCTTCAACAATCAGGTCACTGTTTGATGGAATGATCTCAATGATCGGCTCGCCGGGACGAACTACACCACCAATGGTACGCACAAAGATCTCTTTGACTGTGCCATCAACGGGCGCGACAATTTCAGTACGCTTGAGTTGGTCGGCAATCGCCTGCTGGCTTTCGTTCAGCTGCGCTATCTTGCTCGCCACTTCATTCAACTGGCCTTGCACTTTGGTACGAAAATCTAAAGCGATACTTCGATGATCCGCTATCGACTCTGAGTAGGCAGCTATCTGTTTCTGAGCCGCCACTTTCGAGCTGGCAATATCACCTTTCAGTTTGACCACATCACGGTTCAACTTCAGTAGTTCAACTTCAGCAACAGCACCACTCGCCACCACGTCTTTGAGCATGTTGCGTTCACGAATCACAATCTCGAGGCTGCTTTCAAGAGTCTGAATATTATTGAGCGTATCGACACGTGCTTGGTCTTGTTGCTCAATGCGAAGTGCCGCCTCTTCCAGTTCCGATTTCAACTGACCTAAACGTTCTCGATAGTTGGCTTTGGCGTTCATTAATGCCGGATGGCTCGATACATCGATGACAATATCTTGTGGCACCAAGACAACTCGTTCAAACCACTGTTTTGCATCGTTATTTAAAACAACGGTCGACAGCTCTGCTTTCAATCTTAATTGTTGGGCCAGTAAGGTATCCGCTTGTTGAGCCGACTCTAAAAAAGCCGCTTTAAAACGAGTGTCTTCGAGCTTAGCCAAGGGCTGTCCTTTCACTACTGATTGACCTTGTCGCACCATGATCTCTTGAACTAGACCGCCTTCTAAGCTCTGAATGGTTTGTACAGAAAGGCTAGGAACGACTTTGCCCTCGCCGATAACCACTTCTTCTAATGTTGCCCACGTAGCCCAACCGATAATTGATACAATGAGTAGAGCACTCAACCAAATCAGCTTTCGAGAGCGGAATGCTAAGTGGTTGTTGGTCCATTGAATATCATTACTCATGACGACCTCCCTTCACCACAGATACCGTCTTAAACCGGCTCGTACCTTTAGGTACACTTTTCTTCTGTAAAGAGAGAATTTCTTTAGGTTCACCTTCTGCCACGATTTGACCTTTATCCAATACAACAACACGATCACACATCATCAAGAATGAAGACTTATGGGAGCTGATTAGCATTGAGGTTTCTCTCGGCATACTTTGAAGTGCATTAAAGAACTGAATCTCGGCCTGATTATCTAGCGCGCTGGTGGGCTCATCCATGATCAATAACTTTGGACAACGATACAGAGCTCTCGCAATGGCAACGGCTTGGCGCTGACCACCAGAAAGTAACCGACCACCCTCACCGACAGGTGTTTCAAGGCCATTGCTTAGGCGCCCCATGTAACCATTCAAACCCGACTGTTGAAGAGCTTGTCTTAGCTTTTCTTCATCAACGTTGGTCGCACCAAGCGTAACGTTGTCGTAAACACTGCCAAAAATAAGATTAGTGGTTTGCCCTACCCAACCCATGCCACTACGCAGAACGCTGGTTGGCCATAATTGCCCATCGATTTCTTGATAGAAAGCTTGTCCTGTTGTTGGCAAATACTGGCGCGCAACAATCGATAGTAGAGTTGTTTTACCCGCGCCTGCCGCACCGACAAGACCAACTCGCTCACCCGGTTTGATCTCTAGGGAAATCTCCTTTAATGCAGGGCTTTGAGTCTCTGGATAAGTAAACGTCACTTCATCTAACCTAACCCCACCATCAAAGTCTCCTTTGTCGATAACTTGGTGTTTGGACTCTTCCTGAGGTAGCTCCATAATCTGATTCAGCCCTTCAACGGCCGAACGTGTTTGCTGGAACCTCAGCAATAGAAGAGAAAGCTGGTTCACCGAACTTGCAGCGCGCCCACTCAACATCACAACGGCTATCAAACCACCCATACTCAGCAAGCCTTCAGAGATCTGATACACGCCGAAGATGATCAGAGTGATGGTAACGATCTGCTGACTGGACTGAATAGAGTGCGTCACGATATTGGAGTAATGACGAGATTGAGTCTGCCATTGAGAGAGCGACGAAATCGTCTGTTCCCAACGCTTCTGGGTAATACCCTCAGCATTGTTTTGCTTGATATCCGGAAGGGTTGTTAAGCAATCAAACAGCTGGGCTTGTCTTTGTGTCGACAAACGTGCGGTTTCATCGAATGTTTTCTCGACTTTACCTTTCATCGCAATGCTCAGCACAATCAATACCAGCATAATTGCGACTGGGATAAACATCATTGCACCACCAAGCCAACCGATAAGGAACAGGAACAGCAAGGTAAATGGCAGGTCGACTAAAGTAACCAAAGAAATAGAAGTGAAGAAATCTTTAACACTATCGAAATCTTGAAGCTGTCTGGCAAATGCGCCTACCGACTGAGGTCGATTTTCCAGCTTCATACCAAGGACTTTAGAGAACAGTTGAGAAGACAACTTGTTATCAATATAGCGCCCAGCCATGTCAGTCACAGAGCTTCGTGAGCTTCTCAACACCCAATCAAAAATAACGACAATACCAACGCCTGCCGCCAACACCCAAAGCGTGTTAAACGCTTGGTTTGGTACAACACGGTCGTACACATTCATGGTAAAAAGAGGAACTACTAGCGCGAGCAAGTTGATCAAGAATGAAGCGATAAACAGGTCTCGATACCAAGGTTTCACTTCCTTGACGACACGCCATAACCAACGGGTGTTGGACTTATTCTCGCTACGTTCATGGGATTGAACACGCGCATCATCAAGCGCTTGAGCACCCACTTGCCACACATACGATTCCACTTGAGCAACCAAGTCTTTTAACGATGTTTCTTGGCTTGAGTTGTTTTCACAATCCAATACTTGAAAGTCGCCACCGGAGCCTTGAGTGACGACAACGGGACTCCCTGTCGCGGAATTAACAGCAACAACGGGGAACTGACATTGAGTCAGTAATTCTTTTTTAACGTGGCTCAGCGTTAACCCCGATTTCTCAATCGCTCTTGGAAAAAGGGATTCATTGAGCCTGCCTTCATTTAAAGGTAGGCCAGACACTATTTTGGAAGGGTGACTGCGAACATTAAAATGCTCACACAACCACTCAACACAAGCTAGCCAGCTGTCTTTTTGTTCTACCAATCTAAACTTCCTTTTATAGACTGTACATCTAACTTACAGCGTTAAATTATTGTCTTCTATCATTTTTTGTAAAATTTGTGCTTCTAATGCACTGCTACTGTCACCTTGATACAGATCGTCGTACGTGACATCAGCTAGCAAGATGTTTTGTTGAACGTCTTCGTCACCATTAGGTTTAATAGAAATGGTCACACCTTCACCAGATTCTTCTAAATCTAGATATTGTGTTGCCCCTAGCCCTGTATTAAGCCCTAGGCTTCCCAAAATACCCGAGAGGTCAATTGCATCAGTGTCTGGAGACGCATCAAAATCTTGAATCACATCGTAGCTTGGTGCTTCTGCACTCCCTAAGCCTGAAGATGCGAACACAAAATTGTCAGAGCCTGTACCGCCAATCAACAGATCGTTATCATCTGTCGCGGTAATCGTAGAATCCCCTTCAGCGACAAACTCAATCGATACGGTTTGGGGTAACCCGACCGCTTGGTTATTGCCTATCTCTGCAGACGGCTCTATCGTTAGGTCAAATTGATCACCACTGTTGTAGCCCCCGGTAATCGCTAGGTTAGGCACATCTGCCAAGTCCACCACATATTGACCATAGACCATAGAGCCGTGTGAGAACGTCAAACCTGCGGGAATATCATGAATTGTAATGAAGCCCACTTCTGAATCAGCAGGGTTTACAAGAGAAAGGTCTAAACCAAGAGGAATCGTGCCACTTGCTTCTGCCACGATCGAAGAATATTCAACGCTCAATAACGGTGCATCAGGCTCTGGTGTGATAATAAGCGTCATGTCTTGCGAGCTCGGGTCACCCGTGTCGACCACTAACTCACCGAGTACCGTATTTTGATCAACCGTTCGGCCGGTAATCGTAATATCGAGGTTACCAAACGCATCGCCTGCAAAGAATTCGAGCTCATCAACAGAACTTGCTTTAACGAGGATCGTCGCCTGTATGATGCCACCAACACTGGTGAAAGAACTGGTTTCTGATCCAATTCGAATTCGGTCTAACCCAACTAACCCTGATGGGTCCGAAGTTCCATTCACTGTTACCGTAATTGCTAAAAACTCATCACTGTTAGTTTCAAAGCTATTGGCATCAAGAGGAATCACGATGCCATCATCTTCACTTCCAGTGAGCTGTTCAGGTAAATCGAAGAACTCAACTCTGTCACCTATAGGGTTAACACCTACAGTAAATTCAGATTGTGTATAACGGATATCCGTCGTACCAATTTCTTGAGTAATCGCCTCTAGAGACAGATTAATGTCACCACTAAAGTCTCTTGGTGGCAGAATGACTAGATTAGATAACTGACTTGGATCTAACTGCCACTCATAGGTAGGGTTTCCATCGAAGGTACCGCCATCAGCACCATTGTTTGGAACCAACTCATAGTTGTCTCCGATTTTAATCGCGACAACTGCGCCTTCAGGAACTCCCTTCAACGAAAGCGACATGTTTTCAGAACCATCTTGGTCAATCAGCTCTGCGCTAAGTGATGACAACGAAATGTAATTATCTTCATCTCCGATAATATCCTCTGTTATCAAGTTCGCCGCATCAGCGACTGGCTCAACAGTAATAGTCACGACCGTCGTTTTATCTTGCGTATCCGTTTCTGTCACGCAATCCGCTTCATCGGTAATATTTGCTGTCACAGTGAGGGTAATTTCACCACTGTAATGCTCAGGTGGCGTAACTAACACATCACTCAAGCGGCTAGGATCCGTTACCGTCCAAGTACCATTGCCATTATCAACTAACAACCCGGTGTCAGTTGGAGTTTCAGACAAGGTCGCTCCATTCGAAATGCTCACCGTTAGAGAGTTAACGGTTTCTTTACCGGTAGCGCTATTGCCTTCACCAGTGATTAATTGTCCATCTTCAACGCTATCTCCAAGAACAAGCTCAAGATTAAGATCCGTGGCGATGTCTTCTTGAATCGTTGTCGAATCCGTGGCAACGGTGATGTCATCCACAACAGGCAAGACTTGAATACTAATAGTTTGAGCTGTCGTTACAGTCTCACCATTACACGGCGAGGTTTCAATCGTCTCTATCGTGAAATCAATACACCCAGCGAAGTCTTCGTCCAATCCAGTTAACGTCAATTTCGAGAGGCCATCGGCAGTGATCGAATAACCAACGATTTCGCCAGACGCGTCATATTCAGCAATAACGCCATCTCCAGAAATCTCAACGCCTTCAGGAAGCGAATCGGCAGGAATATAGAAAGAGATCGTATTGTCTGGGTCACTCGCTACATTGGTATTGAGCAAGCCCGTTAAATCGATATCTTCGCCTTCATTAGTCTTAATATCACCACCCGGTTGAATGGGACTTGGTGGGCCAACAGGGTCACAAGTACCGCCACCGCCGTCATGGCCAGTGATCTGAATTTGGAATGAAGTATCAATATACTTCGAATCTTCGCCATCAATCACACGAGCACGAACCACAATATCTAAAACGGGAGTATCGCTTGGGCTGGAGATCGTCATACCGCTCAAGACTTCTTGCGCCAACTCTTGGATAGAGTCACTCGTAAGACCGTTCGCAGAGATAATCCAGTTTCCTGAAAGATCTTGAGCGGCTCCGTTCGGGTGATCGATAATCAACGAATAACCATCAGGCACATCGATCAAGATATAATCTAAGTATTCTGAGCCATCCATATCAGCGTCAACAAAAGTAACGGCATCAGACACGTTGACTGGAGAGCCGTCATCACTGATGTATAGCTGACCAGAGCTTTCTAAACGAGTATCTGACTCAACCCTCGCATCGACGGTGACACTGATTGATCCCGAGATATCTTTTACATCAGTCGAGCCTGTCGGCGAAGTGTCGGTAACTTCGTAGGTAATTGGGATCGAAAATGTACCGCTCAAATCTTCAGTAGCGGTGACGGATAGTCTTCCGCTACTTAAAAGCTCGGACAGTGTTGGCGTCGTAGAGTCTAATAAACTTTCTAAATCTAACCCTGAAACCGGCACATCAATAACACTGCCATCGAAATAGAGAGTCAGGTCAGCAGGAAGGCTATCAATCACATAACCCGTTAAAGACTCACTACCATCAACATCTTGATTCACTGATGGCTCTAGATTCAATCCAATTTGGCTGTCTTCAATACCTTGAGTACTAACCGTTTGGCCATCTTCTTGATCGACAATCGGTGCTAACTCTACCTTCAACGTCATCGGGAACTCACCCGAATCGCCATCAGGCTCTGTCGAGATAGCAATAACAGTTAGCTCTAGCTCGCCACTAAAATCCGGAATTGGCTTGAGATACAAATCATTCAGTTGAGCGTTAGAAACCTGGAATACTGGCCCTGTTACATCGTCAATATAGGCGATGGTTAACGACACTGGCTCACCCAGTGAATCCACCAGCAAGGTGCCATCAGGAATATTGGTCAGGAGTATATTAATTTCTTCTGAAACATCGTCATCCGTCGTTTGTATGAGGAAGTCGAGCTGTATTAACCCATCTTCATTCAAGACCGATTGGTTGCTGATGACTTTACTGTCACTGTCGTATTGCCAATGACCATTACCACCGTCTACCGCGATAGGTTCATCCACAACACCTTTCAAAAAGATATTTATGGTTTTTGTATCACTTGACGCTTGCCCATTGATAGGAATAAGTGAATCGATCGTCGACTCAGTCGCTATTGCTGTTACGTCTATTGACAGATCTTCAGTAAAGGAACTGATGTCTTCTTTAGGCTGAATATAAGCAACACCATTGGCGATAGCTTCGGCAGTGACTGAATAGGAGTTATTGCCTATCTTTGCGGTACCATCACCTTCAACAGACCAGCCATCTTGAACTTGGATAATATAACTTAACGATTCAGAACCATCGGTGTCCGCCAAAGCGCCTTCAATAACGTCTTTGAGGTAAATAGCTTCATCCTCTAGTCCCTTGTAGTCTTTAACAGACACATGAGGAGTATCAGCATCAGGTGAAATATCGACAGTAACGGTATGTACAATACTTGCCGTTTTATCATCTGGGTCAGCGAATGAATTGCCAGACTCTGTTGCAACCGCAGTAATCTCAAACTCAAAGCGACCCGCTAGGTTGTCGTCAGCCCTGATTTCCATTTTATCAATCTGAGCCTGTGTGTAAGATTTCCCTTCTTTGACTGCGTTGCCATTTAACGTCAAATTCAAGCCGTCAGGAATCCCACTAATCTGGTAGCTCAATGTTTCTGACGTATCTTGATCCACCAGCTGAGCTGTTATGTCCAAACTGACTGGGTCTGAGTCATCTTCTACTGAATGATAGGAGAATACGGAAGCCGACCAATCCGGTGCATCCGCTACGGGTAAAACAGAAACAGAAACATCTGCGGTCAGCTCTTTTGGAACCGTGTCAGTACTAATGATCGCGTTGATCGCTAGAATAACCGTTGAGGTCGTATTCGATTCATGAAGTGCTGGTCGATAAGTCAACTGGCCATTCGGGCCGGTAAACTGACTGTCAATCGCTGTTAACTGATTGCCTGAAAGCGTCACCTTGCCATCAACCACTTGAAGCAATACGCCATCTAAATACAGGCTACCGCCTTGCAAAGAATCTCCTGAGAATTCAATAGCAGTAACGGTTTCGCTTTGGTCCACGTCTCCAGTAGAAACACTCACAACAATAATGGCGTCGTTATCTTCTGTGGTTTCTGAATCTTCATAACGAATAAAGCCTTCGTTATCATCCAGTATGAGCTCCGCGTTACTTACCACTTCATCGCCGTCGGCATCTCGCACCAAATAATCAATATCATCGACGATCTTAGGATCGGCAGGATTAGTCGTTACATTGGGATTCGTGGTTAGTTGATAGCTACCATCAGGTGAAAGGGTAAATTGGCCGTATACGCTACCACTGTCAAAATCGTTGATTAGATCAATGGTTATTGGAGTATCAGCATCCACAAAGGTGTAGGTAGTACCGCGATAATCGAAACTTACAATAGTTGCTCCATCGGCACCTGCGAACTCTTCGGTTAGGAACTGTCCATTGAGGTCATCACCCTCAACCATTTCAATAGAACCGCTTCGTGAAGTTGGAACCGCATCCGTAACGTTGACTGAATAGATAGCAGGATCAGAGCTATCACCATCGACATCAGTGACAACCAGTTCAAAATTCACAGCTAGGTTGTTTTCACCATCACCCGTTGCATGATCGAGCGGCGCATACAGATTGAACTCTGTAGTGCCATCGTTGTTAAAACGAATTCGGAAGATATCGTTACCCGACGTATCTTGAGCGTAATACCAGCCATCGGCATTCACTTCTTGCAAAGATATCGCTCGTCCGCCACTGCTGTAACCGAGGGCATCAAAAGCATCGATGTTGATTGAAACGGATGCGATATCGTCCGATCCTTGGATAATAGCTATCGATGGACTTGGTTCTTCAGTCCCTGTTTGTTCCTTGTCACCAATGAGTCCATCTTCATCGACAGATATGCTGCCTACAATCGAGAATGCAGGATCCTTACCATCGTATATTTTAATATCTGACTCTTGAGTGGATCGCGAACCGTCTGAATCAATAACGACAACCGTTGTCGGTATATTCAATTCGGTATCTTTTAACCCAGTGCCATGGTCAATAGAGCGATATAGATCAATCTCAACGGCAACTGTACCGGAGGCATTGGCTTCTAGGAAATAGTCCGAAGGTAGACGAATCTGCATAATGACATCGCCATTACTTAATATCGCATCGAAACTGCCGTCACCATTGTCTCTCCAAGTTAAAGCTTCACCATTATGAGTAACGGCTTCCCCATCACCATCTAAAACCGCCTGACCGTTTGTCACATCAATACCAAGATAAACGATAGGATCATGCGATGCCGTGATATCCAAATTTACCACTGCGCTTTGTTTTACACTATCTGGTGTCGTATTGGCGATAGGGGTTTCAGATAGTTCAACAGTTCCACTTCCAATAAACGGTTCACCACCGTCAGTAATAGAGATGTTAAGGTCTAGTTTGGTTTCATCATTATCTGAATCGCGAGCAGTAACGGTAAAAGGAAGAGAATCCGTACCATTGGTTTGATCTAAGCCTTTATAAAGAGTGAAGACATAATCCACACTGCTGTCTACATCACCGGATGCGGGCGCGGCAAAACTCACAGTAAAGGCAACATCGCCACCCACTACTGGTCCGGCGTAGCCAGTCAATAATGTTCCATCCTCAAAAACAGTGTAATAAATCTGTTCACCGCCGCTGAAGAGCTGAGGTTGATCTGCTAGATCAAAGAACACACTGTCTAAGTAATCACTGCCAATCCCAACACTGAAGGTTCCGGTGCTACTGACTTCACCGATAGGATCATTGCTTAGATCCGACTCGTTGACTGAAGCATTTGAATCAAGAACCAAACTCGGATCATTACCGTCTTCTATCACCCATGATATTTGGCCGTTTTCTAAAGCAGTGCCATCAGTATCTGTACCAATAATATTCAACGGAATCGTGAGTAAATCACTGGTAAGAACATGATCGAGTGGGTGTTCAATCACAAACACAATATCAGCAAGTACATTATTCCCGTCGACCGTTGTCGTCATTGAAAACGAGAACACATCATCGTCACCTTGCTTAGCTGTAATAGTACGACCGTCAGCGCTGAGGGTGTAAGAAAGTGCCGTAGAATCGCCCCCCGAAGTGATACCTAATGCTTCTAGTTGCGCGACGGTCTCTGAGCTAAATTGTATAGAATCGGGGTCTGGGTTATCCGAACCACCTAATATCGTAAATTGAGCATTGATGGTTTGCGAACCAGAGGTCACGTCGACTTCCGTCACCGTTTTCGAATCATCCAATATCTGTCCTGCCGCACCATCAGTGATATCAATGGTCGCCGTTGCAGAACCAAAATCACCACTAGAGTCAGCGGCAACGTAATTGAAGATAACGGTATGGTCTTGGTTATGATCTAGATTTCGATTTGCTTCAAAGGTCCACTGGCCATTGGCAAATACGGTCAATACACCATCCCCGGTATTGAACACCGCAGGAGTTGCACCTGAAATGTCCTTGCTGACTCCACCAACTTCGACGCTACTAATGGTTAGAGCAGTATCAAGGTCAATGTCATTGCTAAGAACGTTGCCTGACGATATTTCACCTTCAACCATCGAGTAAGACTCGCCGAACAGCAAAGGTTCGGAATCTAGAATCGTGATCGGTAATTCGCCTAAAACGAGCTCAGTGGTTCCATCGTCATCAATCTGAAGACCTTCGATAATGATCGCCGTTTGAAGTAACTCTTCACCAGCTTGTTGGTCAACCGCTTGGTAAAAGGTGATCTCAACGGTATCTCCAACAATCTTAGCTTCGAAAACCAGTGTTCCATCGGTTCGTGTTGCTTTGAGCACTTGGCCGTCAGACTCTAATGCAATAGCGATAGATTGACCTTGAGACGTCACTCCCTCGGCAGAGACTTGGTTTGCACTAAAAGCAAACTCGTCAGCAAACTGAATATTGATGTCAGCAACTTGGGTTTGATCTCCGAAGATCCCGACCGTGCTTTCAGAAAATGAGACTGAACCTGGCAGTATAATACTTGGCATGTCATCGCTGACTTCATTGCCAATCGAATTGGCCACTCTCGCATCTATAATCCACTCAGTAGATGGGTCTAAGCTAGAGACATCAATATTCTCGACTAGCCAGCCACCGGACGCATCAACTACACCTTCAAAAGTCAGCGTTTGCGTACCATCATTGATCTCTATGTAGACAGGTAAACCTTCGGAAACATCGGTCGTACCCTGCATGGTGGTTAAATCACCACTACGAAAATCTAAGATGTTGAAACCAGATAAGGTATCAATATCGATAACAGGTGGGACGGTATCAATTTTTCCTGTCGAGTCTGTGCCCGTTGTTTCATTACCTGCAATATCAACGGTAACTGCTTCTACGGTAATGTTGCCATCCGCAAATGCAGACAGATCGACATCATCGATGCTCCAAGCCCCTGCAACAACTACGGTTTGTAACGTGATAGACTGATTATTGCTATCCGAAACTGTGACGGTAATAGGCTGTCCATTTTCTACATTTTGAACAACACCTTGTAGACGAACAGATTGAACCTCTTCAGTGTTGAGTATGTTGTCGGCATCATCGAATTTTGCTGTGATACTTGCCAGAGTATCCTTAACGATTATATCGCTAGAAGTAACAGTATTGCCCGCAACATCCGTAACGCTAGCCTCTACGGTTAAGATTCCTTCTGCAAACCCCGAATAGTCTTGACCTGTCAGCGTCCAATTTCCGCCAACTACTGTGGTCGTATAAACTTGGGAGACATTAAGGCTATCGGTAAGGGTAATAGTGATCGTTTGACCGTCTTCAACATCCTCAACCGTGCCAACCAAGGCACCATTAGTAATTTCGGCTAAGTTGTAATACTCATCACCAAAACCATCAAAATCGACACTGATATCCGCTAGCGTATCTTTGACG
>NZ_MAKD01000100.1:0-1340 GCF_001691235.1 Vibrio sp. ZF57
CTAACGCTGAGATACGATGTCGAGCTACTACGGTAGTGAAGTCATTGATGCCATGCTTCCAGGAAAAGCCTCTAAGCTTCAGATTGTAAGGAATCGTACCCCAAACCGACACAGGTGGTCGGGTAGAGAATACCAAGGCGCTTGAGAGAACTCGGGTGAAGGAACTAGGCAAAATGGTACCGTAACTTCGGGAGAAGGTACGCTCTTATCAGTGAAGTCCCTTGCGGATGGAGCAGACGAGAGTCGCAGATACCAGGTGGCTGCAACTGTTTATTAAAAACACAGCACTGTGCAAAATCGTAAGATGACGTATACGGTGTGACGCCTGCCCGGTGCCGGAAGGTTAATTGATGGGGTTAGACTTCGGTCGAAGCTCTTGATCGAAGCCCCGGTAAACGGCGGCCGTAACTATAACGGTCCTAAGGTAGCGAAATTCCTTGTCGGGTAAGTTCCGACCTGCACGAATGGCGTAATGATGGCCACGCTGTCTCCACCCGAGACTCAGTGAAATTGAAATCGCTGTGAAGATGCAGTGTACCCGCGGCTAGACGGAAAGACCCCGTGAACCTTTACTACAGCTTGGCACTGAACATTGAACCTACATGTGTAGGATAGGTGGGAGACTATGAAACCGCGTCGCTAGATGTGGTGGAGTCGTCCTTGAAATACCACCCTTGTAGTTTTGATGTTCTAACGTTGGTCCCTGAATCGGGATTACGGACAGTGCCTGGTGGGTAGTTTGACTGGGGCGGTCTCCTCCCAAAGAGTAACGGAGGAGCACGAAGGTGGGCTAAACACGGTTGGACATCGTGTGGTTAGTGCAATGGCATAAGCCCGCTTGACTGCGAGAATGACAATTCGAGCAGGTGCGAAAGCAGGTCATAGTGATCCGGTGGTTCTGAATGGAAGGGCCATCGCTCAACGGATAAAAGGTACTCCGGGGATAACAGGCTGATACCGCCCAAGAGTTCATATCGACGGCGGTGTTTGGCACCTCGATGTCGGCTCATCACATCCTGGGGCTGAAGTCGGTCCCAAGGGTATGGCTGTTCGCCATTTAAAGTGGTACGCGAGCTGGGTTTAGAACGTCGTGAGACAGTTCGGTCCCTATCTGCCGTGGGCGTTGGAAAATTGAAAGGGGCTGCTCCTAGTACGAGAGGACCGGAGTGGACGAACCTCTGGTGTTCGGGTTGTCATGCCAATGGCATTGCCCGGTAGCTAAGTTCGGAATCGATAACCGCTGAAAGCATCTAAGCGGGAAGCGAGCCTTGAGATGAGTTTTCCCTGGCACTATAAGTGTCCTAAAGGGTTGTCGTAGACTACGACGTTGATAGGCAGGG
>NZ_MAKD01000101.1:0-14315 GCF_001691235.1 Vibrio sp. ZF57
CGCTGAACTTATTAAGTTCAGCGCCTTTTTGTTTACGCATTTTATATTCAGTATTGGTGTTCGTTTGTTCTTCGTTCTTTGAGATTAGAAACTTAAGGCTTACGCCGACATTGGAACCAATACAAGCGTACCGAAGATAACCGTAATAAGACCACAGATTACGGGTACAGACGTACGTTTTACGACTTCAAATGGGCTGATTTTACCCATACCAGAAGTCGCTACGATTACGCCAGATACTGGTGAAATTGTACGACCTAGGTTCGATGCTTGAAGCATTGGGATGATTAGGAACGCTGGGTTCAAGCCCATTTTCGCCGCTAATGATGGAGCCAGTTCTACGAATGCATAGAAAGGTGCATTACCTGAACCTGTCGCAATTGCCGCAGCAACTGTTAGACCAGTCAGGATAAGCATTAATGCGATACCGCCAGCGCCAGCTGATTCAGCAAGGCCGATTAGGTTATCAATTGCACCGATAGACATTAGGCCCTGAGCAAATACACCCGCCGCAACCAACAGCATTACTACGCCTTTAAATGCTTCGGCCATACCTTGGTAGCAAGAATCTAGGTCTTCTAGTGTTTTTTCGCCGTCAAACTTCTTCACAACGTAATCGATAACAGCGCCCACGAAAATTGAACCTACTACGATGGTGTAGATATCAAGTGAAAGGCCCGGAATGGTACGACCGTTGAATAGAAATACTCCAAAAATAGGTAAGAATGGAAGAGCAGCATAAAAAGCCGGCGCATTCGTTTCAATTTCTGAAACGTCTACTTTTTCCATTGGCGTGTTTTCTTTCTTATCTAGGTACTTGTTCCAGAAGAAAGCGGCACCCGCCATCACAATGATTGCACATATTGAAACAGGCAGTACCGTTTGAACAGCAAACACATCAAGAGACATACCTGATTTTTCTGCTGCGATAACCACATCACCCGACGTTGGTGAAAGAATGATTGCTGCAGGTGATGCACAAACCGCCACCGCTGCTGGACGAGAAATACCCATTGCCGTCATCATTGGGAATAGGGTCGCCATCAATAGCACGCCAAGGCCTGTTGCAGAACTTACTGCTAGAGACATTAGACACGCTACGATGTAAGCCGCAACAAGAAGTACGTATGGAGATTTGATAGCAGCAAGCGGTTTAGAGAATTGTTTTACTACCACATTGTTTGCGCCGATATGCGTCATGTAAGAAGCAAAGCCACAAAGAAGCATGATTTGCATGCCTAGGCCGCCTCCACGGTACTGAAGCATGTACTTAACGAATTCTAGTGAGTCGGTAACCATGTTACCTGTTGAAGCGACCTTAGCGGGTAAGACTGTGTGACCTATAAGGCCAGTAATAAGAAGTAGGGCAAGGCCAGCTGTCAGTAATACACCTGCCGCTTTATAGCCTTTCACAATAAAGTAACCAACAGCGATAGTAATCACTAATCCGATCAAGAGCTCTAACATAGAAATCTCCACAAAGTTTAAAAAAATATAAGAAAGTGTTTCAGAATATGACAATGAATGTACAGAAAACTGCACTGTGGCACGAGACATAGTTGAGGTTGATATGATCTAAGACAAACATTTTCTTTGATGTTAATTGTGGTTGTAAATCGTGATTAACTACTGTTGTTTAGATGTTAATAAACAAATTTTGTAGCTCGTCAGAATATAACTTGGATCACTTTTGGTTGTGAGGAGTTGCATACAAAGTTGTGGATTTATAAATCTATGACTTTTGGGGCCTAACGTACAAAAATAAAGAGAAATGTGTGCTTTTACATGATATCGGATTAATTTATGAACTGATGCCTACTGGGAATGGAAAGTTAAGTAGGCTTCAGCGAGAGTTGAATTGATGTGGAAATGCATAGCTCCTAACGTATTGGCTTAAGTACAGCTACTGACCGAAATAGTTGATAGTTAGCCGATTAGTTAATGTTCAATTCAGGATCTGCATTCGAGTAAGCAGGTAGGTCAGAACATATTACTTTTTTACAGAAGTGAATCATTCCGCGCTGAGTGACCAATAACAATTCATCATTATTTAGTGGGATATAAGCCATGGCATCTGAAGAAAGCACTGCACCTTCACTGATCATCACCTTTTCGTAAAATGTGAGCTCTCTATTTGGTATGATTTGTTCATGTTGAGTCTCGTCTAAAGAAATGTCGTGTTGGGTTACCACGTAAGTACCTGACGACGCAAAGCCAGCTTCTTTCGTAGAGACATATAACAATTCATAGCTGTTATTCTTCTTAAACTCGATATGTAGTGGTCAACTGATATTGGCCACGTTCCTAGAGTTTAACCAGAACAATCGTATTAACGGCAGCTTGATTATAAATGACTTTTTCTTGTGGGTTGACCACCGAGGCTGTGTTGGATAAATAATGATCTTTAAGATAACTTTGAGGAATAAAGGTTGTCATCCATCCGGCCATAATACCGATTATGGCGATTGCAACGAAGATCTGTTTTTCTTTATTCACAAGTCACTCCTTTAAATTCACTTGGGAAGCTCAGAGATTTTCCTGAATTATCGATGATGATTTTTTTCCCTTATATTCGTAAAGCGTCACGTTGAATAACTCATTAAAAGTGAACTCGTCGGATTCGATTTTACAAGAGATAAAATGTTGACCCACGAGATCTTCGCCTAGGCTATTTCTATCTAAATAAGAAAACAGATAATGGGATAAACCTGCAGCCACTACAAATAATGCAACCAGTGCTAACACACTGTTTGTTTTTTTCGTAGCGGCCGTTGTCTCGGTTGGTGATCTTTCTGGCGCTGTGTTGTCTTCAGGTTGTTTCGTTTCTTGTATTGGTTGCGATTGAACTATACGCAGCGCGCGTTCTTTGTCTTGTGTCACTTGTCCTGCAAATCGGTAGCCTTTACCGCGCTCAGTGACGATGATCATCCCCCTCTTATCTTCTAACGCTTTTCGGCAAATCTAGATGGTTTGCATTAGGCTGCCATCTTCAACGTAGATACCTTTAGACACCCACACTTATTCAATAAGAACTTGGCGCGTGATCACCTCATTGGGTCTCGAGATAAAAAACTTAAGTAGCTCTGATTCGTTAGAACCTATTGGGTACGTACGACCTGTCTTAAAGTGATGGATTTCACTCTCTTCTAAATTGACCTGTATATCATCATTGATAATAAATTCAGCAGACATCTGGGTTCTCATTGTTATAAGCGTTCTCACTTAAATATAACAAATACCACTATAAATATAAACTCACTCACTTTGTCTTATTTTATGTTTAAATAATTGAATTTGTTTGATTATCCCTCTTTTCATATTCCCTTATAAACCTTTTTGAGGTTGTTTAATGTGGTTTCAGGTGCTTGCCGCCAGTCGCTATTAGATCATTAACGGGTGACGCTGATTTAGTGGGTGTGGGTTAACTGCTCAAATTTCTTACGTAGTTTTATCAACGTGTCATTCCAACTCTGTGTTGCCTTGCTCTCTACGAATAAAAGTCGAGCTTACCTCCGACTCAATCGGCAATTCAAATAACGATAAATCGCATGACCACACCAGTTAAATGCGAAAGCTACGAAGGAGCTGTTTTGAAAGATTTCAATAAGCCGTATATATGTGGACTAATTACGCTTGCCTTACTCGGCTGTCAGTCTGAAGACTCGGCTCAAGATGCCGTATTGATATTGGTTCCCTACAACATTAATGAATTACCAAAACCGAACGATGGTTATGGGTATGACGAGGATGGAACAATATCCGGTGTCGGTGAAGACGTTGTCGTAATGTCATCGACTAACGACGCGTATTATCAGGACTACAACAACTCATACGCAGCCCTAGACGGTTGGGGACTTTGTGCAGAACCGATTTTGATTCCTCTAAAAAGTGTTAATTCTGATAAACGTTATCCACTCAATAACGAAACCTTAGCCGGGAATGTTGTATTAATTGATGAAATAACAGGTGATGAAGTTGACACTCAAATATCGGCCGATGGTTCCAATATAATTATTCAGTGCGAATCAGGATTAAAAGAGGGGACGACTTATTCGATCGTTGTTACTGACGGGGTACAAAGCGTGATCAGATCGAACTCGGTGGAGTCATAAGAACGACAACCGGTGGACACGGTACGTATTTGTTTCCTTATGAAGGCCCCGTTGATGAAAATGGCCTACCGGGTATGCCAGGCGGAAATATGTCAGATGTACGTGAAGCCGTGACAACCCAACAGTTAGCTGTTGCTTCGATGGTGATGACTGACGGTTCGCTTGTTGTCATTAATAACGAAGATCATATCGAAACAGAGGTGCCTCAAAATGAAGAATAAACTTTTTTTGGGCACTGCAGTTGCTCTTGTTCCTTGCCTGATTAACGCGGCCGGTTTTCAACTTAACGCACAGTCCGTAACAGGGTTAGGTCGTGCATTCGCGGGTGATGCTGTTATGGCCGATAGTGCGGCAATTGTGTCTAATGTTAGCTACACGCCAATGATTGGTGATACTGAAATGTTGGATGACCAATCATTAGACGCAGGGACATTAGTTCCAAACATTCATTATGTTCATCCTATCGAGGGTTCGAAGTTCACTCTGGGTGCGACGGTTCATTCTAACTTTGGTACCGACGTCGAATTTGATAACTCGTTCGAAGCGGATGAGTTTGGAGGCAAAACGGCGCTTTCCAGTATCAATGTTGGCTTCGCTGTCGCTTATGAGATCTCTGAAAAGCTCAACTTAGGTGCTGGTATTGATGTTATCTACGGTGAAGGTGAAATTTCGCGTCAAGGTTTACTCGGTGTTGATGCTGATGGATTTGGCTGGGGCGCCAATATTGGTGCTACCTATCAAGTTAATGAGAATAACAAATTTGGTATTTCCTATCGTTACAGCCCAGATATCGAAGTGGAAGGTGACATTACCAAAGGCGGTGTCCCTGCCGACAAGATGAACGTACCTCTACCAGACACTCTAGAGTTTTCCGGTTGGCACCAGCTCAACGAACAGTGGGCTTTTCACTACAGCCTGCAATGGGTGAATTGGTCTGAATTTGACTCGCTAACATCTGACTCTTATGACGACTCTATTAAAGAGTATCAATGGAAAGATGCAGGACATGTTTCTGTCGGTGGTACATACAGCATGTCGAAAGACATCGTTCTACGAGCGGGTTACATGTACGACATTTCCCCAACTGACGAACTCACATCGCTCTCTATTCCTGATGTTAACCGTCACTGGCTCACGGTCGGAGGGACATATAACTTCACCAATGCCAGTTCTGTGGACGTTGGAGTCGGATTTATCATCGGAGAATTACAAGATATTGACGAAAACCTGACGACGATTCCAGGAACGAGTTCCAATATAACTGCTGATGTGACTGCCGATGCTCTCTTGCTTGGTGTTCAATATCAACATCGTTTTTAACTTTTACTTTGGAGTTCAGAACGTAAAAATTTAGGAATCATATAAAAATTGTAGGGCTCGACAGTGAGTTGAGCCCTTTTCTCATTATTAGCTGTTTTAGCATTATTTAAATAGCTGCTTAGAAAAACGTTTTAATTCAGACGAATTCAACGGTTATGGTTATTAAAAATGAAATTTACAAAGCTTAGTAAAACAATCTGTTTGGCACTGTTTGCCTTACATATCTCTCCATCGTTTGCCCAAGACTCAAACTTGATTCCTGTGACTATCGAAAAAGCGCACAAACAAGCATTCACATCTTCAATCAACGAGGTTGGCAAAATCAGGGCAACGGATTCTGCTGCATTGACATTCAGTGCCTCCGACAAAATTCTCAACATCCATTTCAAAGATGGAGATTCAGTTAAAAAAGGCGAGTTGATCGCTCAACTGGACAATACCAAAGCGAAAGCCGATTTAGACAAAGCAAGAAGCTCTCTAGCGTTAGCAAAGTCGAAATTAAAGCGAGTACAAGAATTACTAAAGAAACAGCCTGACTCTATGTCTCAACAAGATGTGGAAGAACTGGGCGAACAGGCGAACCTAGCCGCAGCTGATTTCCGTCAGAAAGAAGCGCTGATGAATGACTATTTATTGGTAGCACCATTTGATGGGCAGTTAACTAACTTCACCCACTCAGTGGGCAGTAAGATTGATAGCGCAACCGCGTTGGTGAGTTTGATTAAACTCGATCCTGTCGAAGTTCAGTATTCCATTGGACAATCGGATTTAGGCAACGCAAAACTTGGGCAGAATGTCTCTATCCAAGTTGATGCTTTTGTCGATGAAGCGTTTTCTGGTGTGGTGGATTACATTGCCCCCACGGTTGATGAGAATTCAGGTCGCGTAGAAGTACACGCGCACGTGACCAATCCAGATCATCGCTTAGTTCCGGGCATGTTTGCCAAAGTAAGCCAAATGACGAGCGAAGACACGACTCAAATGGTGGTTTCCCAAAATTCCGTTCAAGCAAAAAATACACAACGTTTTGTATGGATTGTGAATGGCGAAAAAATCGAGCAACGCATTGTTGAATTGGGCGTGAATACTAACGATGGGTATGTCGTTGTAGAAAGCGGATTGAAACTGGGTGATCAGGTCGTAGTGACGGGACAGCAGAACCTAAAGAAAGCGTCTCTAGTTAAGGTAATGAACCCTAATGCGGAGCAGAAAACGGTTGAGTTAATAACGGAGCCGGTAGATAAAGTGGTCACTAAGCAGACCGTTAAGCCCGAGGTAGAAAAGACCGAAACACAGATTGATGAAGCACATCCGGTTGAGCCTTCGGTTGATTGGACGGAAGCAACAAAAGGTGTAGACGAAGCGGTCAACGAAAATAACGAGCGTGCGGAAACTAATGCGGCCGCTGAGCAATCATCGAGCGAAATCCAAAGCCAGGAAACTCACAGCAAGGAAGCCGTAACAAAGGAGAATCTGAATGAAGCTTCCTGAGATTTGTATCAAGCACCCTGTGTTTGCGTCTGTTCTGAGTATTACCATTGTTTTGCTTGGGCTTTTGTCGTTTCAAAAGCTCTCAATCCAATACTTTCCTGAACATAAAACACCGTCGGCGACTGTAACCGCGGCGATCAATGGCGCGAGCGCTGAGTTCATGTCGCGCAATGTGGCAGATAAACTGATCACGGCGGCAACAGGCTTAGACAGCGTGAAAACCATGACGACCGACTGTCAGGAAGGAACGTGTAATCTAAAAATCATTTTTGAAGATGACATTAATGACGTCGAATACACCAGCTTGATGAACAACCTGCGTAGCAGTGTTGAAGCGATTGGTGATTTTCCTCCGAGTATGACGGATAAGCCAACGGTAACGGATGACTCTTCTGATACCAGTATGCCGAGTAACATCATCACGTTTGTGAATACCGGCAAGATGTCTAAGCAAGACATGTATGACTACATTAGCCAGCAAGTTGTGCCCCAGTTTAAGCACATACAAGGTGTGGGGGGGATTTGGGGGCCGTATGGTGGCAGTGAAAAAGCGGTGCGTGTGTGGTTACAACCAGATCGAATGATGGCGCTCAATATGAGTGCATCCGATGTGGTTGGAACATTAAGCTCATACAATGCGACATTTACCGCGGGTACTATCAAAGGTCAGGTGCGAGATTTCTCCATTAACCCAGTCAACCAAGTGACCAGTGTTGATGATGTGCGAGATTTGGTGGTTCGTGTCGATAACGGCAAAATCATTCGCATTGGCGATATTGCTGAAGTAAAAATGGGTGAGGAGAGCCTTACACCGAGTATTCTTCGTGTTGACGACAACTTAGCTATGTCGATTCAGGTACTGCCACTGAAAAGTGAAAACCCAGTGACGGTTGCCAATAAGGTTAAGAAGCAAATAGACGTGATTCAACCTCAGTTGCCTGAAGGCATTGAGATGAAGATGGTCTACAACCAAGCTGATTTTATTAAAACTGCAATTGACGAAGGCTTCATGACTTTAGTTGAAGCGATTGTTCTGGTTTCAGCCGTTGTCGTGTTGTTCCTTGGTTCAGTTCGTGTGGCGTCTATTCCTATTATCACCATTCCTGTGTGCGTAATAGGCGTATTTGCCGTCATGCATTTACTTGGATTTAGCATCAACGTACTGACGATTCTCGCTATCATTCTCGCCATTGGTTTGGTGGTTGATGATGCGATTGTTGTGGCTGAAAACTGCTACCGTCATATCGAAGAGGGTGAAACGCCGTTCAATGCTGCAATTAAAGGGTGTCGAGAGATCGTATTTCCAGTGATTGCGATGACGCTGACTTTGGCCGTTGTTTACTTACCAATTGGCTTGATGGCAGGCCTAACCGCCGATCTATTCAGGCAGTTCGCGTTCACGCTTGCAGCAGCGGTGATCATCTCTGGGTTTGTGGCGTTAACGCTCTCACCAATGATGAGTGCTTACTTAATGAAGCCAGTATCAACCCCGGCGAAGTGGTATCAAAAAGTTGATGCGAAACTGAATGTGTTATCGGATTTATACACGAAAGAGTTAGGCAAATGGTTTGATCGTAAGGCTCTGATGAGTGGTATTGCTTTAGTGCTGATCGCTTTATCGGCCTTAGCGGTTTGGACAATGCCTCAAGTGTTGCTTCCAACGGAAGATACTGGTTTTGTTGAGGTCACTTCAACGCCTCCTACAGGAGTCGGACGTCAGTATCACCTAGACAACAACGAGCAACTCAACAGTGTGTTCAAAGGTGATAATTCAGTAGAAGCGAATTTATCTTACATCGAAGGGACTCCGACCAATCACGTTTTATTGAAATCATGGGGCGAGCGTGACCAGTCAGCTGATGAGTTGGTGAACGAGTTTATCGCTAAAGCGCAAAGTTCGGTCTCTGCTTATGGCATGTCTTTCAAGGTTCGCTCGGCTGATAACTTGAACATTGCCACTAATATGATCCTAGAGTTAACGACGGTTAACCGTGATACCACCGTATTGTCGGAAACGGCGAATGAGGTGGTGGAGGCGCTTGAGAGTTATGAGGGCGTGACCAACATTAAAAATTCGATGTTGCGTGACCAATTGCGTTATGACTTGTCGATTGACCGCAATGCTATCGTATTGTCTGGTGTGGATTACAGTAATGTCACCAATGCGCTATCTACTTTCTTAGGATCAGTGAAAGCGGCAGATCTACAAGCGGATGATGGCTATACGTACCCAATTCAAGTTCAAGTAAATCTTAGTGATCTTGGCGATTTCAAGGTGCTCGATAAGCTGTACGTGGATTCACAGTCGGGTCAAAGGCTTCCTTTATCTCAGTTTGTATCAATCAAGCAAGTGACATCGGAATCTAATTTCAAGACGTTCATGGGTAAAGACAGTGCTGAAATCACCGCGGACTTGATGCCCGGATATACGGCGAGCGACGTGAAGGCATACATTGATGACACGGTACCAAGTCTGTTGAAACCTGCTCAGAGCTACGAGTTCAATGGCGTAGTTAAAGACCTGGTTGATTCAACCGCGGGCGCACAAGTGCTGTTCGTATTGGCGTTGATTTTCATCTTCTTGATCTTGGCGGCGCAGTTTGAAAGCTTTGTTGACCCAATGATCATCTTGCTAACGGTTCCATTGTGTATTGTGGGCGCGATTTTGACGCTTTCGGTATTTGGTCAAAGCCTCAATATTTACTCGAAGATAGGATTGCTGACACTGGTTGGTCTCGTGACCAAACACGGTATTTTGCTGGTGGAGTTTGCCAACGAGAAACGCAAATCTGGCGCGAGTGCGAAAGAAGCGGCGATCAGCAGTGCACGTTCAAGGTTACGTCCAATCTTGATGACCTCACTGACGATGATCCTCGGTTCATTGCCATTGGCACTGGCGGATGGCCCGGGTTCCTTAGGTCGAATCAATATTGGTTTGGTTCTGGTCGGTGGCTTGTCTGTCGGAACTTTTTTCTCATTGTTCTTAGTGCCAGTCGCGTATGTCGGTATGGCGAACCTGAAACAGATGGACATACTGACTCGATTGAGAACCAAACCAGCGTAGCGAGATGCTTTAAATTTATCTAGATACTTCAAGGCCCTCATTGTGAGGGCCTTTTGCTATTGTGGGCTAGATTAAGTGAGGAAAGCGGTGAGGGCGGTTAGAAATCGTAGTTTAGATTCATTGAGCTGTAGATTTCGGCGTTACTTTGATCTGAGGCGACAGTGGTGTTGTAAATGTATTCGGTATCAAACGTCAGTGCTAAATTACCCATCAGAATGTTCTTCAAATAGCCTTTTAGGTTGTAGTTTGTGTTCTCTTCACCGTAGGCCATGTTTGCAGTTGCACCCATAGAAAACGTTTCTGTAAGTGTTAGCGATCCATCAATACTGGCATTAACGATCAGCTCGTAGTTTTCTTTGTTTGGGAACTCTTCATCGGAGGGTTGTCGTTGACTGATTCTGTAACCCGGACCCGCAGAGCCTTGAAGCTTGATTCTTTCTGTATCGTAAAAGTGACGACCAAATCCGGTCGCGGTAATGAATTGCTTACGATAGGTACCATAGTGATCGTGTTCAAAACGTGTTGTCGCGACCAAATAGGTGATTTCGTTCAAGTCATAGCTGATGCCATAGTTGGTGGTATAGCGATTGGTACCGTCTTCGTCGTTTTCAGCATCGGTATAGTAGGTATCAAACTGAACTCGTTGGCCCCAGTTCTCTTTTTTGTATCCAATAGAGATTCCAGAGTTGATCGACAAAGATGAGCTGGTGTTTTGTGAGTAGATAAACCCAAGCTTGGTCAAGGTCGTAAAAGGGGATTCTTTAGCTTCTTCTTGTAATTCAGAACCTTCGCTTAATACGACTTGGTCCTCGACTTCCACTTCTTCAACCTCCTCTCCAGCCTCTTTTCCAAATATGGGCATAGAGAACGCGATGAGAGCTAAAGGTAGCTTTCCTAGGTATCGTGTGTATGAAACTGTGTTTGTTAATGGGCGCGTTGTTTGCGAGATAGCGTGTGTCGACATAATGGTTTGGTATATAAAATGATAGAACACGACGAACGCAAGGTTAGTCGTGAAGAGTCGCCAATGATTGAATCGAAAAAGCTAGTGAGTTACGACGCCATAGGTAAAGGCGAAAAAATCGTTTTTATCGCTGAGAACCCGCTACCTCGATGAGGATTGAAATCTTCAATGTGGACAAAGAATTCAAGTATCTCAGAAGGTTTATCGTCTTCGATTAATAAGAACTCGAGTAGCCCTTGTTCGACATGCCATGAAACTATGGTCTCGCTTGATTGATCTGCTGAAATCTGTTCAACATTGATCACAACGCTCGTCTCGGGTAAGACATTGAAAGCATCTTGCGCACATTTGAGAATACAGCTGGAGACATACTCTCGATATAAAGCATTGCTTTCAGAAAGAGACATCGTTTCAAGCTTCACTTCACCTTGGCACATTACCTTTTTTTCTTTAGGGATCACGTTGTGCTTATTAACCTGAATATTGATTTCTAGCAGGTGACCATTCTTATAAGTATTGAAGTTATGGTTAATCAGCTTAGTGTCGGCTACCGCGGCGTTAATGGAGTTCTGCTGAGCTTCGGAAAGGGCAGAAAGCTTTGCTTCGCTATCGTTGTTTAAAATACCTTTCGATAATTGATTGCCCTTGGCCCAGTAGCTGTAGCTTTGAACCCAATGCACAAACTCTGTCTTGTATTGCTCGATGTCCTGTTCGGCGGCACGCTCAATATTGTTGGTGAGGGTGTACAATTTCGACTTGTTGCCTAGCAGCATATCTAGCCAGCTAGGCTTGTACTCATCGAGTGCTTCCATGGCTTTGACTTTATGATCGAATCGAACTGTTGGCATTACCGGAGCAGGCTCCATCGCAATCGACTCCCAATTCATTTTTGGGGCCGGAATGGTATGCACGGATTGGATTAAGTATAGGTGCTGATTGAATAAGTTCACTTCACTTACAGCGTCCTCAAGTTGTTTGGTATTCATCTACATTCCTGTCGACTGTTGTTCTTGTAATTTGGCGCTTAGTTTATGGTCAAAGCGCGCGAACAGTATTTAAATGAATGTGAATGATCTTTCGTGAGGTTACTTGATATTGGTTTAGGAATATTTCGACTGTGGAGAGATTAGCTTCTGTTTATGAGGGAGGAAGCGGCACATCGAGCCTGGCACAAAATGAACTCGAAACAACATGACAGGCAAGAAAAGCGAAACCCTGCGTTGAAAGCAGGGTTTTTATTGAATCAGTACTGAGTGACTGGTTAGGCAATGTGCGTCATTTTGTTAATCACAAAGGTTTCAATACAGTTTTCAGTCGCAGCCATGTACTCGGCGATGTGTTGGCTCGCTAAGTGTTTCTCTAGATGAGCTTCAGAATCCCAGTTCTCATGAAAAACGAAGTGAGCAGGGTTACTGTTATCTTGATGGAGGTCGTAGTTGATACAGCCTTCTTCGGAGCGGGTTTTATCGATCAATTTAATCATCTCTGATTTAACTAGCTCAGTTTTATCTTCTTTAGAGACGATCGTTGCAATAATGGTTAGCTTAGTCATTGTGAATTCCTAGGGCAATAAATCTCTGGGTCCGGGTAATATAAGTATCTATAAACCAAAGAAAAAGATACGATCTATCCAATGACTATGGCTGTTTGTGTCCATAATTCTCTTTGTAATCGCGAGATTTTTAATGAATTACGCTCATAAGAAAGCCCGACACTAAGCCGGGCATTTTAAATAGTGAATGAATTAGTTACTGAAATCAGCCTTTACCCAGATCATGCGGTGGTCAGATGAAACATCTTTACCGTTACCATAATCACCAATTCGTGAGTCATTGAATAGCTTGCGTCCTTCTTCATAAGAAGCGGCCCAGTAAACACCAGAATCAACGATGTTAAGTGTTGCTGAAGGCAGTGCGTAATCTACAGCAAGTCCAAATGTTGAAGTGATACGGTTCGGTTGTGGGTGAGACGATGATTTATCTACCGCATGTTCAGCTGCGCCATAACTTGTTGGATACAAGCTGCCATTGGTGACGTCTTGGTTAACTAACGAGTCGTTATGCAAATCTTGCATTACAGAGCTAATGCCGTCGCCATCAACAGGATCTAGGTTTTGGTCACCCATCATAACAAAGTGCTTGCCTTGCTCTAGGCCACCTGTTTTTCCAGTGTCATCATAGATGAACGACTTGTTTTGGATGTATTGGTGCCAGAAGTCGACTTCCGCTGCGTTTTGCTCAATGTTCTTACCCACATCAAAAGCTGGAGGAGTAGGGTGTGACATCAACAAGTGAACGGTTTCTGTCCCGTTTTTAGTTGGAATTAGGATCGGCGCGTCAACGTGGTTTTTTGACGATAGACGAACTTCTTCCCATTCAGCTGCTGTGTACCACTCGTCGCCACAGTTCATGCCGACAGGGAACTTACTAGGATCATCACAAACTGTGATTGTTGGGATGGTTGCACCTTCAAGATCTTTCCATTTAAATTCTTGGAATGTGCGAGTGTTGGCCGTGTCTATCTCATATTTAGACATTAGAGCAAACGCATACTGACCATGGTAGAAACCGAAGCCCCACGCATCACCGGGAAGTGTTCCAAAATTACCGTCATTGTCTAAATCAAAACCAAATTCGTTCAACAAACCTGTATTGGTCGAGTAGCTTTCAAAATATGGATATGAAATTGGTTCTAGGTTCGCGTCGCCACCTGCACCTTCGATACTTTGAGCAACAGAAAGGTAGTTCTTCTGGAAGCCTTCGAGCGCTGATTTGTCGGTACCAGTACCATTATTGTTAAATTCAGCCATCATCAGCACATCAGGTCGATTCTTTTGAATCACGGCAGCGACGTTGCGGATCTGGATAACCTTGGCAGCTGTTACTTTGTCAGCGTCATCAATCGTGTTATCCAAATAGTCGGTTACTAGTTTTGTTTGAGCGCTTGGTTCAATCTGCATTTCTGTTACAAGGTCTTCGAAGGTGGCACGATCAAAAGACAAGTTATAAGTCGCGATCTTTACTTCTTCAGGTTGAACGTAATCTGTGTCACTGCTGCAACCAATCAAAAGTGCAGAAGAGATGGCGAAAGCGATAGATGTTTTTAACAATTTCATAAAGTGGGTCCGCTAATTGCTGAAAGAAATTTGGGACGCGCATGTTATGAGATGGATATCATTCTGTAAGTGATTCTTGTCACAGGCAAGGCTCTGAAGTGATATCTTGTTGCATTGAAAATGTGACATTTGGAACTAGTGTCTGTAATTAGAATAAAGACTTAAAATTCATAAATTTAATTAGAACTGTGAATTAAAAAAGGTTCATCGCGGCTTTCCGGGGAAAGCCGCTTTTATCTTCAAGAAGAA
>NZ_MAKD01000102.1:0-23078 GCF_001691235.1 Vibrio sp. ZF57
TTCCAGTTTCACGAACAGCCTTGGTGAAATCGAGTGCTTCTTGACGAATCTTATCTTCGTCTACCGTTAGCATGTCGCGATCTTGCATGATGATCTTGCCATCAACGATGGAATGACGAACATTGCCTGAGTTAGCTGAGTACACCAGTGCTGAGTATGGGTTGTAGACCGGAACCATATTTGGCGCCTTAGTATCGATCACTATGATGTCAGCCAGTTTGCCTGCTTCAAGAGAGCCGATCTTATCTTCCATGTGCAGCGCTTTTGCTGCGCCCATGGTCGCCATGTCGATCACTTTGATCGGCGGCATCGCAGCACGATCTTTGTTAACTAACTTGTGAACCTTAGCGACTTGGTTGAATTCATCAATGGTGCTCAGTGTGTTACCAGACATTGGGCCATCAGTACCTAAACCGATACGCACGTTTTCGTCATACATCTTAAGCGCAGGTGATACGCCTTTTGCTGACTTGATGTTAGCACTCATGTTATGAGCTACACCCATATCCGATTTCTTCACCAGTTCGATATCATGTTCGTCAACGAGGATCATGTGTGCACCCACCAAGTTCTTGTTGAGTGCGCCAATGCTGTCCATGTATTGAACCGGGGACAATCCATCAGAACGCTCTGCGATTTTCTCTTCTTCACGGTGTGATTCTGCAAGGTGAATCATTACTGGAACATCTAATTCTAGGGAGAGCTTAGATATTTTCTGCAGGATCTCTGTGGTGTTGGTGTAAGGCGCATGCGGGGCAAACGCTGGTGTGATGCGTGGGTGATCTTTGTATTCTTCAATGAAGTTCAACGCGTACTTAATGCCTTCTTCTGCGTTGGCAGCGTCGGCGACTGGGAACTTAATCACCGTTTCACCTAGGATGGCACGCATACCGATCTTATCGACGGTTTTTGCGACTTCATCTTCGAAGTAGTACATGTCGGCGTAAGTGGTCACACCGCCTTTCACCATTTCAACGTTACCTAGGTTGGCACCAATGCGTACCATGTCTCGCGATACTAGCTTCTTCTCTAGCGGGAAGATGTAGCGGTGTAGGCGATCTGGCACATCATCGGCCAACGAACGAAAAACTGTCATTGATACATGAGTATGAGTATTGATGAGACCCGGCATAACGATATCGCCATCAACGTCTAACACTTGCTTAGCTTGGTACTGCTTTTCTAGTGAAGGATCTCCAACCGCAATGATTTTGTTGTCTTTGACGACAACAGTACCGCTTTCATAAACCGTTTTGTCTTGGTTCATGGTTAGAACCATCGCATCGGTAATCATCAGGTCAGCCTTTTCCATTGCCGAACTTGCGAATGGGAACAGCGCTAGGCTCGCCATAGCTGAAGCCAATAAAGTGCGTTTTAGTTTCATATCATACCCAGAACAGGAGTTGGTAAAGTGCGTGGATAATAGTGTATTTCATTCATGGCGCAAACGTTTGTTTTATCGTTTGCTTGAAATTTTGATGATAATCCACGTCTATGAAGCGATGTTTCACAAAGTGAAGATATGTATCAATCTGAGGTTATTTGAGTGTTTTCTAAAGCATATCTGTAGCTTACCCCTAGCATCAGATATACTAGGGGTATATACCTTCCTTGCTTAAGCAGGCCCGCCTATGTCAAAAAACACACCAACGTCAGAAAACACGACAGCGACAACCACTGTTGATCCTTTTGCCGACCGAGAGTCGAAAAATTACGATAACCCAGTACCAAGCCGAGAGTTCATTATTTCGTTTTTAACAGACGCGAATATTCCGATGAACCGCAACGATCTATTCGAAGCTTTGGGTCTTGCTGGAGAGGAACAATATGAAGGGCTGCGTCGTCGTTTACGTGCAATGGAGCGTGATGGACAGCTTATCTTTACTCGTCGTCAGTGCTACGCATTGCCTGAGAAGATGGAACTGATCAAAGGCTATGTGATTGGTCATAAAGACGGTCATGGTTGGGTTCGCCCAGACGGCAGTGTAGGTAAAGACAATGATATCGTGCTGCCGCATCATCAGATGAAAACCATCATGCACGGTGATTACGTATTGGTTCAGCCTACTGACAACAGTAAGCGTGGCCGTCGTGAAGGTCGCTTGGTTCGTGTGCTTGAAGAGCGTAAAACGCCACTTGTTGGTCGCTTCTTCCTAGAGTACGGCCATTCTTACGTTGTTGCTGATGATTCGCGTATTAGTCACGACATCCAGATCCCTACTGAGCATAAAGGCGGTGCTCGAATGGGTAATGTGGTTGTGATTGAAATTACGGATCGCGGTGGTCGTTCTCGTAACATGATGGGGAAAGTAACCGAAGTTCTTGGTGAAAACATGGCGCCGGGTATGGAAACGCAGATTGCGATCCGTACTCACCAGATCCCACAAGAGTGGCCTGAAGCGGTAGATAAGCAAATCGAAAACCTAGGTGAGCATGTTCCTGAAGAAGCAAAAGAAGGACGTGTAGACCTGCGTAAACTGCCATTGGTTACCATTGATGGTGAAGATGCGCGTGACTTCGATGATGCGGTTTACTGTGAAGCGAAGAAAGGCGGCGGCTGGCGTCTATGGGTAGCGATTGCTGACGTAAGTTACTACGTTCGCCCAGATACAGCGCTAGACAAAGAAGCGATTAACCGTGGTAACTCGGTATACTTCCCGTCACAAGTCGTGCCAATGCTGCCAGAAGTGCTTTCAAATGGTTTGTGTTCATTGAACCCTCAGGTAGACCGTTTATGTATGGTGTGTGAGATGACTATCTCAGACAAAGGTAAACTGTCAGGCTACAAGCACTACGAAGCGGTAATGAATTCTCATGCTCGTCTTACTTATAACAAAGTAGGCGCGATCTTAGATGGCAATGAAGAATTACGTGAGCGTTACGAACCTGAAGTACCACATCTTGAAGAGCTTCATAAGATGTATAAGGTGCTTAAGAAAACGCGTGACGAGCGTGGTGCGATTGAATTTGAAACGGTAGAAACTAAGTTTATCTTCAATGCGGATCGTAAGATTGACCGTATTGAGCCAGTAATTCGTAACGATGCACACAAGATCATCGAAGAATGTATGATTCTTGCGAATATCGCATCGGCATCTTACGTAGAAAAAGCGAAAGAGCCTGCGCTGTACCGTGTTCACGAAACTCCGGGCGAAGAGCGCTTAATGGGCTTCAAGAGCTTTTTAAGTGAATTAGGTTTAACACTGGAAGGTGGTCTGTCGCCATCACCAGTAGACTATGCACAACTGATGCAACAGATTAATGAACGTGAAGATCGTGAATTAATCCAAACTATGCTGCTACGCTCAATGAAGCAAGCGGTATACAACGCGGATAACGCGGGTCACTTTGGTTTAGCTCTTAAACGCTATGCTCACTTTACCTCGCCAATTCGTCGTTACCCAGATTTGCTATTGCACCGTGCGATTAAGTACCTTATTGCGAAAGAAGAAGGTCGTAACAGCGAACGTTGGACGCCAACTGGTGGTTACCACTACACTTTCGATGATATGGACTTCTACGGCGAGCAGTGTTCAATGACTGAACGTCGTGCTGATGACGCAACGCGTGAAGTAAACGACTGGTTGAAGTGTGAATACATGCAAGACCATGTCGGTGAGGTGATGGATGGTGTGATTGCCAACGTGACTGGTTTTGGCTTCTTTGTTCGTCTAACTGAACTGCACATTGATGGCTTGGTACACATCTCAGCGCTAGCGAATGATTACTACCAATTTGATGCTGTTGGTCAGCGTCTAGTGGGTGAAAGCTCAGGTAATATCTACCGCTTGGGTGATTCGGTTAAAGTGAAGGTTTCTGCGGTTAATTTAGAAACTCGCCAAATCGACTTTGACTTAGAAGACACTGATCGTCAGCCGCGTGGCAAAGGCAAAACAGCCAAGAAGCGTGCAGCAGAAGCGATGAAAAAGGCGAAAAGCAAGAAGCGCTCAGCAGTGAAGAGTAATAAGCCAGGTGTATCAGCGAAGCCTATGGTTGAGCCAACTAAGCGACCTGACGGAAGCAGCGAAGGCCCTGCTAAGAAGAAAAAGCCAGCGAATAAAACCGGTGCTGCTAAAGCTCGCGCTAAGAAAAAGCGTGCTGCAAGCCGTAAGCCAAAGGCTGATAACTCTTAAGGCTGATAGATCTTAAGGCTAAATAAGGCGCTCTGCTAATCAGGTTTAGCGCCTACTGATTTAGTGTGAAATGACTTTAATGCGAGAGTATCAGGCACAAGACGCATACTCTCGAAATGAACAACACAGAGGTGGACACATCGGCATTGATGTCATTCATCTCTGAGCAATAAGAGTAAGTTGAGACAATGAGTAACGAATTTATTTACGGTATTCACGCGGTGAAAGCCGTACTAGAAAAAGATCCTGCACGTTTTATCGAAGCGTATGTATTGAAAGGTCGCCAAGACGAGCGTCTTCTTCCATTACTGAACCAACTGCAACAGTTTGGTGTGTCGATTCAACAGATGGGTCGTAAGCCGTTGGATGAAAAAGCACAAGGTGCGAATCACCAAGGTCTTATTGCTAAGGTGAAGCCTGCTAAGCAGCTTAATGAAACTCACCTAGACGATATCCTAGCGCAGCACGAACAGCCTTTGCTGTTAGTTCTAGACGGCGTAACAGACCCTCATAACCTAGGCGCTTGTCTACGTAACGCGGATGCCGCAGGTGTCGCTGCTGTTATCGTACCTAAAGATCGCTCTTCGCCGTTAACAGCAACGGTAAGCAAGGTTGCATGTGGCGCAGCTGAAACGGTTCCTCTCGTGCGCGTAACCAACCTAGCTCGCACAATGCGTGCACTGCAAGAGCAGGGCGTATGGTTTGTGGGTACGGCAGGTGAAGCAACGCATGATATCTATCAAGCGAAGCTAACGGGTCCTCTTGCGGTAGTTATGGGTGCAGAAGGTGACGGTATGCGTCGTTTAACTCGTGAAACTTGCGATGATCTGATTAAGATTCCAATGGCAGGTAGCGTATCGAGCTTAAATGTTTCTGTGGCGTCGGGTATTTGCCTGTTCGAAGCGGTAAGACAGCGTTTAGCTCAGTAATGCGTTAACGCTGCTTTAAGTCTATGAATTTATTAGCGCTCACCACTTGCTGGTGGGCGTTTCTTTTTAGGCTGTTATAGCAAAATCCATCGGTTTGTCGGATGGCTAGATGGCGACAGAAAAACTGTTTCATTATTCACCAAATAGCGCTTGCCAATACCGGGTTCTTTCTATAACATTTGCCGTCCTTAAAACTCGGTCATTTATCTTTAGTTCCTTGCTTCCTCTGGACGACCGGGCCACTCGTGGAAGCTAATAATCCGTAAGGAGCAACCAAATGCGTCATTACGAAATCGTATTCATGGTTCACCCTGATCAAAGCGAGCAAGTTGCTGGCATGATCGAGCGTTACACTGGTTCTATCACTGAAGCTGGCGGTACTATCCACCGTCTAGAAGACTGGGGTCGTCGTCAAATGGCTTACCCAATCAACAAGCTTCACAAAGCTCACTACGTTCTTATGAACGTTGAAGCTGGTCAAGAAGTGATTGACGAGCTAGAAACTGCTTTCCGTTTCAACGATGCAGTTCTACGTAACATGATCATGCGCACTAAAGGCGCTGTGACTGAGCAATCTATTATGCTTAAGCAAAAAGAAGAGCGTGCAGAGCGTGCTCCTCGTCGCGAAGAGCGTACAGAAGCTAAACCAGAAGCAGCTGCTGAGTAATTCTTTTTTGGCTTAACGCCTTAAAAAATTCTCAACTTGTTTTAGGTCATTGATAGTTATTTCGATAATTGTGAAAGACCGCTTTACTAAATTTAAGATCAGGAGATAGCCCATGGCTCGTTTCTTCCGTCGTCGTAAATTCTGCCGTTTCACTGCAGAAGGCGTACAAGAGATTGACTACAAAGACGTAGCAACTCTTAAAAACTACATCACTGAAGCTGGTAAAATCGTACCTAGCCGTATCACTGGTACAAGCGCTAAGTACCAGCGTCAACTAGCTCGCGCTATCAAGCGTTCTCGTTACCTAGCTCTACTACCGTACACTGACAAGCATCAGTAATCGGTAATAGTTAATAATAGTTTAAGAGGACTAAGATAATGCAAGTTATTCTACTTGATAAGATCGGTAACCTAGGTGGCCTTGGCGACCAAGTAAACGTTAAATCTGGTTACGCTCGTAACTTCCTTATCCCACAGGGTAAAGCAGTTATGGCAACTAAAGACAACGTTGCTATGTTCGAAACTCGTCGTGCTGAACTAGAAGCTAAAGTTGCTGAGCAACTAGCTGCTGCTGAAGCTCGTGCAGAGAGCGTTAACACTCTAGAAGGCGTTACAATCGCTTCTAAAGCTGGTGACGAAGGTAAACTATTCGGTTCTATCGGTACTCGTGACATCGCTGACGCTATTACAGCGGCAGGTGTTGCAGTAGCTAAGAGCGAAGTACGCCTACCTGAAGGCGCTCTACGTAACATCGGCGAATTCGAAGTAAGCATCCAACTTCACTCTGAAGTTTTTGCTACTGCGAAAATCGCTATCGTTGCAGCTGAGTAATTTCAGTACCAAGACGAATTCTTTCTTTTGAAAGTTTTAAACACCAGCTTCGGCTGGTGTTTTTTTATGTCTGGAATATAGGAAAGTACAAGGAAGGGCTACAGTAGGTAAAAAGCTTACGGTGATCCATAAGCTGTTATTGCTGAACAAGTTGTTCTCAAGGTTAGAGGTGGCCTAAGATTAGAACTGGAAGAGCAAGTTGATCGATAGAACAGAGTCTTGTTTGCTTAAGCCTTCAGGCACTTTATCGTGGTACTGGCGAGAGTGAGCGATCTTCAGCGCGATATTGTCAGTAATATCGTTGATGGCTTCTAACTCAGTATCAAACTTTAGGTTACTGTGACCAGAGACAAGCGTCACGTCTGCCTTGAGCTGCAAATTCTTCAACACCTGCCATGACGTATTCACGTTGCCACGGAAAATTGCCTCTTCAACAATCTCTGGGAAGATGATGTCATCATCGTCGATCTCATCGAGGTTTGGCTCTTGGTAACGAAAACCTGGGCCCACTTCGACTTCCAATACAAACTCTTCGGTATTCGAAAACTGGTAACCCAGACCACTCGAAATTGTGTAGTCCTTAAAGTAAGCACTGTATCTCGAGTCGACTCCTTTGAAACTGCCGTAAAGGTAGGTTTTAGGACTTAACTTGTAGTCACTCTGAGCCGAGTAAGTCGATTGCCTTTTATCTTCCTCACCATCTTTATAGAGATTGTAGTATTTCCATTCGCCACTGGTTCTATGACGACCAGCTGTATACTCACCGTTCAGGCGTGCGTTAAGCGATCGTGAATCCGAATTACCAGTATGCGACTGATATCCAAATTCGACCTCAGTCTTTAGTGGGTTAGGCAGCTCTGTATCAGCCGTATCACTTGGTGCGATATCCAACTCTTTTTCTTCAGGTGTCGGTGCAACGACGATCGGCTCAGCTGTAGTTTCTGGTACTACTATAGAGTCGAGAATAGAATCAACAGAGGTATTAGCATCAACAGAGTCTTTAGCATCATCAGCTAAGGCCATCGGAGCGCTCAGGAGACCAGTGCTTAGAAGACCAGTGCTCAGAGCCAATAATTTGGACACGCATACCTCTAGTTATACAGTGAGTGAATGGCAGGATCGTAATGCTACCCTTGGTTAATTCCGTCAGCAATAGGTAAATTCTTCCTGAAGAATAAAACAAACTCATAGGATCGGATTACAAACGGATGTTCTTGGGTATAATGAACGATCATTATTAGTTATTGAGTGTAGTCATAGTGGATACCAAAAGTCAGAAATCAGCCAACGATCAGGTGGACGCCATCAAGGTCCCGCCACATTCATTAGAAGCTGAGCAATCTGTTATTGGCGGTTTGTTATTAGATAACGAACGCTGGGATACAGTTGCCGAAAAGGTTGTGGCCAAAGACTTTTATAGCCGTCCTCACCGTCTGATCTTTGAAGCGGTAAAGGATATCCTTGAAGAAAGTTCTCCTCTGGATCTTATTACACTATCTGAACATTTAGAGCTGCGTGAGCAACTTGAAGAAGTGGGTGGCTTTGCTTACCTTGCTGACTTAGCGAAAAACACACCAAGTGCCGCAAACATCAATGCGTATGCGGATATCGTAGCGCAACGTGCACTTGTTCGTAGCCTGATTGGTGTCGCGAATGAGATTGCTGATTCTGGTTATGACCCTCAAGGTCGTACTTCGGAAGAGCTGGTTGATCTTGCTGAAAGTAAAGTCTTCGCGATTGCCGAAGGCCGTGCAAGTGAAAACGAAGGTCCACAAAACGTTGATAGCATTCTAGAGAAGACGCTAGAACGTATCGAGATCCTATACAAAACGCCGCAAGATGGTGTGACAGGTGTCGATACTGGCTTCAACGACCTCAACAAGAAAACAGCAGGTCTACAAGGCTCTGACTTAATTATTGTTGCTGCTCGTCCATCGATGGGTAAAACCACATTTGCGATGAACTTGTGTGAAAACGCGGCGATGAAGCAAGACAAACCGGTTTTAATCTTCTCGCTAGAGATGCCAGCCGAACAGCTGATGATGCGTATGCTTGCGTCACTTTCTCGCGTAGACCAAACCAAGATTCGTACTGGTCAGCTAGATGATGAAGATTGGGCTCGTATCTCGTCGAGTATGGGTATTCTGATGGATAAGAAGAATATGTATATCGATGACAGCTCGGGTCTAACGCCAACAGAAGTGCGTTCTCGTGCTCGACGTATCGCTCGTGAACACGATGGTATCTCTATGATCATGATAGATTACCTTCAATTAATGCGTGTACCTTCGTTATCTGATAACCGTACTCTTGAAATCGCCGAGATTTCTCGCTCATTGAAAGCGTTAGCAAAAGAGCTCAACGTTCCGGTTGTGGCACTTTCTCAGCTTAACCGTTCCCTAGAGCAACGTGCTGATAAGCGCCCAGTAAACTCGGATTTGCGTGAATCAGGTTCGATTGAGCAAGATGCCGATTTGATCATGTTCATCTATCGTGATGAGGTTTATAACCCAGATAGTTCCTTGAAAGGCATTGCTGAGATCATCCTTGGTAAGCAACGTAACGGTCCGATCGGTTCTGTTCGTCTTACGTTCCAAGGCCAACACTCCCGATTTGATAACTATGCAGGCCCTGCATTTGATGATGAGTAATCGCTAATGACTTACATGAAAGCGGCGACGGCGAGCATTGACTTAAACGCGCTCGAACATAACCTGAACCAGATAAAGTCGAAGGCTCCTCAGTGCAAGGTCATGTCTGTTGTGAAAGCCAATGGCTACGGACACGGCTTACTGCATATAGCCAAGCATTCAAAAAGCTCTGATGCTTTTGGTGTGGCGCGTATTGAAGAAGCGTTACAACTTCGTGCTGGTGGCATTGTTAAACCTATTTTGTTGCTGGAAGGATTTTACTCTTCGTGCGATTTGCCAATCTTGGTGACCAATAACATTCAAACGGTGGTGCATTGTGAAGAGCAATTAAGCGCGCTAGAGAATACGGATTTGGAAACACCCGTTGTGGTATGGCTAAAAGTCGACAGTGGTATGCACCGATTAGGTGTTCGCCCTGAGCAATACCAAAACTTTGTTGAGCGTTTGCATCAATGTGCGAATGTTGCCAAACCTCTACGTTACATGAGCCACTTCGGTTGTGCTGATGAACTGGATAGAGCAACCACCGTTGAACAGACAGAGCTTTTCTTGTCGCTTACTGAAGGTTGTGAAGGGGAGCGTTCACTTGCTGCCTCTGCGGGTTTACTCGCTTGGCCAGACAGCCACCTTGATTGGGTTCGTCCGGGAATCATATCTTACGGTGTCTCTCCGTTTGTTGATAAATCAGCGCAAGAGCTTGGATTTTTGCCTGTGATGACCCTGACCTCACACCTAATTGCCGTTCGCGATGTGAAAGCCGGTGAAAGTGTGGGTTATGGCGGAAACTGGACCAGTGAACGTGATACCAAGGTTGGTGTTATCGCGATTGGTTACGGTGATGGTTATCCTCGTACTGCACCTAACGGTACTCCAGTGTTCGTTAACGGTCGAAAAGTACCGATCGCAGGACGTGTGTCAATGGACATGCTAACGGTTGATCTAGGCCCTGATGCGGCAGATAAAGTGGGTGATGAAGCGACTCTGTGGGGTAAAGATTTACCTTCAGAAGAAGTGGCTGAACATATCGGCACTATCGCTTACGAGTTAGTCACTAAGCTGACTTCGCGTGTTGCGATGGAATATGTGAAGTAATCATGGATCTTGATAAGTAAATTATGTTCAAGCGAACGACTCGAAACTGGCTAATGTCTGCAATGACATTACTCGGTGTCAGCTTTTCTTCTTCCGCTGCGAGTGAAGAAAAAGATTCAGCTTTTGTCCCTTTCTACTTCAGCACCGAAACCATGGGTAACACCTTTGGGGTTGCGGGTGTCGCAAAGGGTGTTTGGCAACCTCAAGCCGCTCTGTTTGGTATGGCACTCTATTCAGACAAAGACAGTTACGTCGGTTTTCTATCGGCTTTTAACTATGCCTTGTCTGAGAACGTATTGTTTAGCACTCAGATGTATCAAGCGCGCTTCAACGACAACCCGTATTACATTGGTTCTCAAGGCGATAATGATTCATCTATCGATGACAAAACCATTGCTGATGGCTTAGAGCAAAACTATCAGTTTGAGTTTAAGTATTTGCTACCTTGGGGCAACGTTGCAGAACACGGTTTACTCGGTGCTTTTCAGCCAATCAAAGATGTGAGCTTTGCTTCGCCAATCGAATCGGGTGTCAGTTCGATTCTATTTACGCCTTTTTATACTGCTCGTGAGTTGGAAGGTTTAAATAATACCGAGGAGGCAACAGGCTTTAGTTTGGCGTTTGATTGGGATAACCGTGATAGCACACGCAACCCGACCAGAGGTTCTCACACTAACCTTGAGTTCACCACTGGCGCAGAGAGTTGGTCTAACGATGACTTGTGGCTTAAGTGGACCTTCCAAAATAGCCAGTACTTTGCTTTAGGTCCTTTAGGGGACTTATTCGATCAACAAGTTGTGGCACTCGATTTCTATACTGCTGATACACCAACCTGGGATAACTGTTCTGGGCAGGATTGTGCTCGTCCACCGGAAACAGAACAAGCTCGACTTGGTGGCTTGTATCGTTTACGAGGTTATACCGGAGGTCGTTATCACGGTCGCTCTGCAGTTCATTATTCTGCTGAGTACCGAGTACTTCCTGACTGGCAACCACTTGGCGATATCCCACTGATAAACTACTACGATTTGCCTTGGTGGCAATGGGTAGCGTTTGCTGAATTAGGGCGCGTTGCCGATGAGTACGACATCAAAACACTGCACTCGGACATGAAATGGAGCTTAGGTGGCGCGGTGCGTTTCCAAGTGGAAGGCATTGTTGTACGTGCTGAGTTGGCGCGAGGTGGTGACGAAGGGGCCTTTAGGGTTATGATAAACCAGCCCTTCTAAACCTTTCGGCCTACAGTAGGCCAAATACTATTTTTATAAGAGTGGTCGTGGAAACACACCACTCTTTTTTATTAACAAGATATTGTTTTTATTAAGGAGATCTTGTTTTCAAGCAGTCTACTCACCTTGCATCGTAGCAATCACAGTTCGGCTTCCACCACAATCTCGGTGCTCTCCTAAGTAAATGCCCTGCCATGTACCTAAAGCTAAACGACCATTGCTAATTGGTATTGTCACACTGGTGCCAAGTGTCGATGCTTTAATGTGGGCAGGCATGTCATCATCACCTTCATAGGTGTGTCTGTAATAAGCGGCTCGCTCGGGTACGAACTTATTGAAGTGTGATTCCATGTCGCGGCGAACCGTCGGATCGGCGTTCTCATTGAGTGTGAGGCTGGCAGAAGTATGTTGAAGAAAAAGATGTAATAAACCAACAGATAGAGAATTGATATCGTTTATCTGTTGTTCAATTTCATCAGTAATGAGATGAAATCCACGCTTTCGCGCATTTAGGTGTATAGTCTTCTGAATCCACATACGCCATCCTTTATAATGTATTTGGAAAAAAAGTGGTTTAACGCTATCTTTTGAACTTGAATTTATCAGGTATCGCTCACATTTAATTATGTTAGAGCTAGAGTCTGTACCGATTATTCTGTCAGGAAATCTAATCCTGATTTATCTCAAGGTACAGCTCTTCATATGCGGCATAATACGTCGTGAAAAAAAATTACAAAGAATCTTTCAGTGGTGACGCGGTTTGGTCATCACAGAAAAATATAAACTTTCGCCTAATCGGGGGTTCTATTCATCACCCAGGTGACGTTTAGAATAAAACCTACAGTAACATCGGGATAGATACCATGTTGAAAAATATCAACCCAACGCAAACACAAGCGTGGAAAGCTCTAACGGCACATTTTGAGTCTGCTCAAGATATGGATATGAAAGAGCTGTTTGCTCAAGATGCAAAGCGTTTCGAGAGCTTTTCTACTCGTTTCGGTTCTGACATCTTAGTGGATTACTCTAAGAACCTTATCGATGCTGAAACTATGCAGCACCTATTTGCTCTTGCGAACGAGACTGAAGTTAAGTCTGCAATCGAAGCAATGTTCGGTGGTGATGCAATCAACAAGACTGAAGGTCGTTCAGTACTTCACACTGCTCTACGTAACCGTAGCGACAAGCCAGTAATGGTTGACGGCAAAGACGTAATGCCAGCAGTTAACGCTGTACTAGCAAAAATGGAACTGTTCACACACCGCATCGTTTCTGGTGAGTGGAAAGGTTACACAGGTAAAGAGATCACTGATGTAGTTAACATCGGTATCGGCGGTTCGGATCTTGGTCCATACATGGTGACTGAAGCACTAACGCCATACAAAACTCGCCTAAACATGCACTTCGTTTCTAACGTAGATGGCACTCACATCGTTGAGACACTTAAGCCTCTTAACCCAGAAACAACGCTATTCTTAGTGGCATCTAAAACATTCACGACTCAAGAAACAATGACTAACGCGCACTCTGCACGTGATTGGTTCTTGGCTGAAGCGGGTGACAACGCACACGTAGCTAAACACTTCGCAGCACTATCAACTAACGCAACTGCGGTCGCTGAGTTTGGTATTGATACTGACAACATGTTCGAATTCTGGGACTGGGTTGGTGGTCGTTACTCACTATGGTCTGCAATCGGTCTTTCTATCTCACTATCTGTTGGCTTCGATAACTTCGTTGAGCTACTAGAAGGTGCTCACGAGATGGATAACCACTTTGCTTCAACTGAGTTTGAAAGCAACATTCCAGTAATCCTTGCGCTTATCGGTATTTGGTATAACAACTTCCACGGCGCTGAGTCAGAAGCAATTCTACCTTACGACCAGTACATGCACCGTTTTGCAGCTTACTTCCAGCAAGGCAACATGGAATCGAATGGTAAATTTGTTGACCGTGAAGGCAACCCGGTAGAGTACCAAACAGGTCCTATCATCTGGGGCGAACCTGGTACAAACGGTCAGCATGCTTTCTACCAACTGATTCACCAAGGCACTAAGCTGATCCCATCAGACTTCATTGCTCCTGCAATCAGTCACAACCCAGCATCTGATCACCACCAGAAGCTAATGTCTAACTTCTTTGCTCAAACTGAAGCACTAGCATTCGGTAAGACAAAAGAGACAGTGGAAGCTGAATTCCTAGCGGCTGGCAAAACAGCTGAAGAAGTGGCTGAGCTTGTACCTTTCAAAGTATTTGAAGGTAACCGTCCAACGAACTCTATTCTTGTTAAGCAAATCAACCCTCGCTCTTTAGGTAACCTAATCGCGATGTACGAGCACAAGATCTTCGTTCAAGGCGTTATCTGGAACATCTTCAGCTTCGACCAATGGGGCGTAGAACTTGGTAAGCAACTAGCAAACCAAATTCTTCCTGAGCTTGCTGATGATGCTCAAGTAACGTCTCACGACAGCTCAACTAACGGTCTAATCAACGCATTTAAAGCGCTTAAAGCTTAAGCTGTTTAAGTAACACTAAGTAATAACTGTAAACGCCAACCTTTCGGTTGGCGTTTTTTATATCCGTTGATTTACGGCAATAAAAAAGGCTGACGTATGTACGTCAGCCTTTCGTTTTTTATTTACTCGATTGTCTCTATTCGAAACAGATCTCGATGAAGGCGTTACCCCACTGAGATGTGAAAGGCATGATGATAATAGCACCTTCACACTTATGACGAATGGTGTGGCCTTTACCTGAAACGACGATTGGCGTTGCCATGTCGAAATCAAAGCCGCTTTCTGCAAGAATACGTTTTGCACCACCAGTCACCATATTAGTGATTTCACCCACCATATCGGTCACTTCTTCGTTGAGGCCGTTTGGTCGTTCACCAAGCATGTTTTCCATGATTTCGAGAGCGAGACCTTCATCAAAGGTGATCGACATAGAGCCACGAGATTGTGTACCCACCATACCAATTAGGCCGGATACATCACCACGAGCGATTTCATCTTTCTTAACTCTCGGTTTTTGTGGCTTCAATTCTAGAGAAGCCATCGTTTTTAATACGTTCATCAAAGAAGCTAAAAACGGGTTTACAAATTCAGCGCGCATAATGTTCTTCTATAATCTTATTCTTTCATCTCGGAGGAGCAAGATTGGCAAATGCCATGCGATTCAATGACATGATTCGTCAATTGAAAGCCATGCTTCTCAGCGTTACTGGCGAGTAGGGTGACAAGCGCATCGTCCTGCAGTTCTATCACAGTGCCACATTTATCGCAGATCAGTAGTTGGGAGAAATGTTTGTTGGCATTGCAAGAGCAGCAGCATATGAAGCTATTGGTTGACTCAACTCTGTGAATGAAACCTTGCTCCAACAAGAAATCCAAAGCACGATAAACTGTAGGAGGCTTGGCTTGCGGTTCACTGACTTTCAACTGCTCTAATAATTCATAAGCACTGGAGGCTTTTTTATTAGAGAAAATGAGCTCAAACACTCGCTTTCTCTGAGGTGTTAACCTAACGCCTCGAGATGCGCATATCCCTTCAACTTGCTCTATTAATGTGTGGTCCAAATTTTTCACCATTCAATCGGACATCCCTATTTAAACCCTATTTCTAGGTTACTACGTTTTGGGAGCCAATGATTTCTATTAAAGTCAGGTACAGAGCGTATTGTGACCCACGACTTTGAATAAGACAAGGTAACTCAAAATGACAGTGTGACTCAAGGCATAACTGATTAATGAGGCTGAATTAGAGAACTGGTGAATAGGTTTATAAAAAAGTATGAGGTAAAGTTCATATAGCACAAACAGGGCATAGCATTTACAATAGCCGACCTTGCTTTTGCTGGGTATTCCAGCATATTTTTTTGACTCGCTACCAGGGTACTTTACCATGACACATTCATGTAGATTGTCTGTCGCTCCAATGCTCGATTGGACTGACCGCCACTGTCGTTACTTTCACCGTTTGCTTTCTCAGCAGACTCTTCTGTACACGGAAATGGTAACAACGGGCGCGATCTTACATGGTAAGGGCGACTTCCTAGAATATAACGAGCAAGAACATCCTCTTGCACTTCAACTCGGTGGTTCAAACCCGGTTGATCTTGCGGCTTGTGCCAAGCTTGCTGGTGAGCGTGGTTACGATGAAGTGAATCTTAACGTAGGTTGCCCTTCAGACCGAGTTCAGAATGGTCGATTTGGTGCATGCTTGATGGCTGAGCCCGAGTTGGTGGCAGATTGTGTTTCAGCGATGAAAGAAGTCACTGATATTCCAATTACCGTGAAAACGCGTATCGGTATCGATGACCAAGACTCTTATGAGTTTCTAACTAAGTTTGTTTCGACGGTTTCTGAAAAAGGTGGCTGTGAGCAATTTACTATTCACGCGCGTAAAGCGTGGTTGAGTGGCCTTAGCCCGAAAGAGAACCGTGAGATCCCACCGCTAGATTATGATCGTGCATACCAAATCAAGAAAGATTTCTCTGATCTGGTGATTGCCGTGAATGGTGGCATTACTACTCTTGAGCAAACTAAGGAGCACTTGCAACACCTTGATGGTGTGATGATTGGTCGTGAGGCTTACCATAGCCCATTTATTTTGGCTGAAGTTGATCAACAGATCTTTGGTTTAGACACACCAATTAAGAAGCGCTCACAGGTTGTCGAAGAGATGTACCCGTACATCGAGCGTGAACTTTCAAATGGCGCAAGCTTAGGTCACATATCTCGTCACATGCTTGGTTTGTTTCAAAGCATGCCTGGTGCAAGACAATGGCGTCGCTACATCAGTGAAAACGCACATAAGAAAGGTGCAGGTATTGAAGTGATGCAAACAGCATTGGCTAAGATCCCTAAAGAGCTAAATGTTTAAGCTCCCTCTAAGTTAAAAACTTAAGGTTAAATTCGCCACTAGAGGTTAAATTTACCACTATAAGTTTCCGAAAAGCCACGCATGAAGATGTGTGGCTTTTTATTTATCTGATAAATAAGGATTTTATAGGGTTGGCATACTTGGTATGGAAGCTGCAATGTTAGAAAGTAGGAAAGATAGGTCATTAACTCATTAGGGAGACCATTATGTTTGAATTAATATTTGTTCTTATTTTCGTTGCGACTCTACTTGTCACTGGTATTACGTTTATGACGGTATTGGCTGCAACCGGAGTGGCGTTATTAGTCATGTTGGTCTTAGGTATGATGGGCGTCGTGTTTAAGTTACTGCCTTGGTTGATCGTGATTGCAATCGGTGTGTGGTTTTTCAAAAATTTTGTACACAGTTCTAACCAGAGACGTTACTAAGGTCATCGTGCCGTCAAATCTTTACTCGTCAGCGGTTTATCGTTTTAGAATTTAAGATGTGTGGTAGAATTTTCCCCAATAATCTATGAATGTGCATACAATTAGCACTACGATATGGAATTGGAGCTATCTCAAATGAATAAAATGCCATTAATTGCTTTAGTGGGAATGCTATCTTTAAGTTCAGCAGTGTCTGCTGAAGAAGAGTTTTCTTACACGGCTAAAGTCGGTGCCGATATGTGGTGGGGAAGTACAAAGCTAAACGAAGTTAGACAAGATGACGATTCTAACTCACCTTCGTTGTATTTCGCATTTGAGCATAATGCCCCGATGCTACCAAACGCTAGCTTTCGCTATACTTCTGTTGATGCAGATTCATCGGCTTTCGATAAGTACGACTACACCTTCTATTACACGTTGTTAGATCACAAGCAGATGAACTTCGATGCGGGTGTGACGTTTACTCAATACTCAAACTCGAATTACATTGAACCAAAAGCAACAGGTGCGAAAACATCGACGTTTGATGAGTTCACGTGGAGCTTCTACGGTAACGCAGAGATCAATGTGCCGGACACTAACTTCGATATCATTGGTACGATGGAGTTCGGTGATAGCAGTGGTATTAAGAGCACTGACTTGATGGCGGGTGTTCAGTACCGAATTCCAGTATCAGAATCTGAAATTGCCCTGCGTGGTGGTTACCGTGTTATCGATTTAGATTCGGATGAGTTCTTTAGCTCAGAACTAGGCAAGAGCTTTGTCATGGTCGATGGTTGGTTTGCTGGTGCTGAAGTGCGCTTCTAGGCCATATAAAGCAAATTTAGAACGAATTTTAAGAACGCCACTTTATTAAGTGGCGTTTTTTTATATCTATTGGTTATACCCAAGTGGCTTCAAGATGCTGGATTCAGAGCGTTGTCATTGAGCCGAGTTCAAGGAAAACGACGCAGCGTAATAGCTGGCTCTTTCCAAGTTGTTTGACGCAGCAATCGGTTCAATGACACGCTCCCAAAGGGCGAGTTGTCTTGGCTTGTATACTTTGTTGTCGATTCTTGATTTAGGCCCACTAGACCTTTAAATCGTCGCCGCGTCTACAAACCAAGTCATTCTCGCTGAACCAAGCATCTTGAGGTTACTTGGGTATATATCTTTCTGGAATTAGTTAGCACATTCATCACTTTCGACCATCCTTAATACAGAGAGCCAATTTGCGTCTATTCTTATAAGGTCTATGTAGTGAGGTCAAAGCAAGGGATGGAATATGACACTCAATGAATTACGAAATTTATATAGAGAAAATCTGTTAGTTGAAGCGATCATAGAGCCCTCAATTCAAGAAGGGTCTTGGGTTGTGGAGTTTCGCCATATGGGAGGTGGCTTTGTTCTGCTTACTGATGTTCATGGTGAAGAGTGCCATTACGCGGATTTAGACCTAGCATCTAAATCGGCAATGGCGGTTGGCTTTCAGCAAGTGCGTATTGAAAACCAGTAAGTCAATTTGCGTTTCAATCGGTTTTTACTTCCAAAAAGTTATAAAACATACTTTTCTATTCTTTCTTGTTATTAAAAGGAGTGGTTAATCTATCGTCACGCAATGATTAAGGATGTCGTGACCATGTCTTTAAATAAGAAAGAGTCTTCACAAAATAATAATGCACAGTCTGGGGCTAATGAGTTACCTGGGCTAGCAGCACCACTTAATGACCAACAATTGGGTCATCTTCAGCAAACTGTTTCTGAACTGTCTTCACAGCAACTGGCATGGGTCAGTGGTTACCTTTGGGGAGTGAGCCAAGCTCAGCCTGTCGGTGCTGCTGCGCCAATCGCTCAAGCGGCCGCTGCAGTAGCGGCTAAGCCAGCGGGTAAGCTCAGCATTATCTTCGCTTCTCAAACCGGTAATGCTAAAGGCGTCGCTGAATCGCTCGAGGCAGAAGCAAAAGCCTTAGGTATCGCCGTCGAGCTTTTCGATGCGAGTGATTATAAAGGTAAGAACTTAGCCAAAGAGACACACGTCATTTTCGTCGCTTCAACCAATGGTGAGGGCGAAGCCCCTGATAACGCGATTGAGTTGCATGAATTCCTTCAATCGAAGAAAGCGCCAAAATTATCAAACCTACAATACGGTGTGATTGGTTTAGGTGACTCAAGCTATGAGTTCTTCTGCCAAACGGCTAAAGACTTCGATAACTTCCTCGCTAAGCTTGGTGCGAAATCGTTTGTCGATCGCCTTGATTGTGATGTTGATTACGAAGAATCAGCAACGGAATGGCGCGCTAAAGCATTAGAGCAAGTAAAAGAGACGCTATCGACAGGTGCCGAGGCTGATATCGTTCAGTTACCAGTAGGCCAAGCAGCTGCCGGTCATTCGCAATACACCAAACAAAATCCATATACAGCGACACTATTAACCAGTCAAAAGATCACGGGTCGTGACTCGGGTAAAGATGTTCGTCATATCGAGATTGATCTTGATGAGTCGGGCATTACCTACCAACCCGGCGATGCGCTAGGCGTATGGTATGAAAACAGTTCAGAACTCGCAAATCAGATTCTTTCTAAGGTTGGGTTATCGGGTATCGAAAGTGTCGATGTCGATGGTGAGAATCTATCTATCCATAGTGCGCTAGTGAGTAAATTTGAGATTACCACTTCAAACCCTCAACTTGTGACTAAGTTTGCTGAGTTATCGGGCAGCAAGAAGTTAATCAAGCTGGTGGAAGATAAAGACAAGCTTCGTGAATACGCGGGTAATACTCAAGTTGTCGATGTTTTAGCTGAGAAGAAAACTAAGCTATCGGCTGATGAGTTAATTGGCCTGTTACGTAAGCTGACACCGCGTCTCTATTCTATTGCATCAAGCCAAGCAGAAGTAGATGAAGAAGTTCACTTGACGGTTGGTTTGGTTGAATACCAAAAAGGCGAAGAGTCTCGTTTAGGCGGAGCTTCTAGCTTCTTAGCTCAACGTCTTGAAGAGGGTGGTGAAGTGAAGGTGTTTGTTGAGAACAACAATAACTTCAAATTACCACAAGACGACAATACACCAATCATCATGGTCGGCCCGGGTACCGGTATCGCACCGTTCCGCAGTTTTGTTCAAGAGCGTGAAAACAATGATGCTGAAGGAAAAAGCTGGTTGTTCTTTGGTGACCGTACCTTTACTCAAGATTTCTTATACCAAGTTGAATGGCAAAAGTACCTCAAGTCTGGCGCGCTAACTAAGCTCGATGTTGCCTTTAGCCGTGACCAAAAAGAAAAGGTTTATGTTCAGGACCGTTTAATCGAACAAGCAGAGCAGGTGTGGCAATGGCTGCAAGAGGGCGCGTACCTCTATGTCTGTGGCGATGCGACTCGAATGGCTAAAGATGTTCATGAAGCGTTAGTTTCGATAGCGGAAAAGCATGGCAACCAGAGCCGCGAGCAAGCTGAACAATATATTAATGATTTACGTAAAGCGAAACGTTACCAAAGGGATGTGTACTAATGAGCAAGCAAGTAATAGAGCAAGAAGTGCTAGGTCAAGTACTTGGACCTTTGGCTGACAATGAGCGTCTTAAGCGTGAAAGTAATAACCTACGCGGTACGATTGAACAAGATCTCCAAGACCGCATAACAGGTGGCTTTACTGCTGATAACTTTCAGTTGATTCGTTTCCACGGTATGTATCAACAAGACGACCGTGATATTCGTAACGAACGTACCAAACAAAAGCTCGAACCGTTACATAACGTCATGCTTCGTGCTCGTATGCCTGGTGGCATCATTACCCCTAAGCAGTGGTTGGCGATTGATAAGTTCGCAGACGAAAGTACCTCTTACGGTTCAATTCGTCTAACAACTCGTCAAACGTTTCAGTTCCACGGTGTCTTGAAGCCGAACATTAAGTTGATGCACCAAACGCTAAATAGCATTGGCATTGATTCAATTGCGACAGCGGGTGATGTAAACCGAAATGTTCTATGTACGACAAACCCGGTTGAATCTGAACTTCATCAAGAAGCTTACGAGTGGGCGAAAAAGATCAGTGAACATCTATTACCGAAGACTCGTGCTTATGCAGAAATCTGGTTAGATGGTGAAAAACTAGAAACAACGGATGAAGAACCTATCCTTGGTAGCAACTACCTACCGCGTAAGTTCAAGACGACGGTTGTCATTCCTCCGCAAAATGATGTGGACGTCCATGCTAACGATCTTAACTTTGTTGCTATTGCTGAAGACGGAAAGCTGGTGGGCTTTAATGTGTTAGTCGGTGGCGGTCTTGCTATGACACATGGTGATACCTCTACTTATGCACGTAAAGCTGACGACTTTGGTTTTGTGCCATTAGATAAAACGTTAGATGTAGCAGCGGCGGTGGTAACGACTCAGCGTGACTGGGGTAACCGTTCAAACCGTAAGAATGCAAAAACCAAATACACACTAGACCGTGTTGGTATTGATGTATTCAAAGCAGAAGTAGAAAAGCGTGCAGGCGTAGAATTTTCTGAAAGCCGTCCTTATGAGTTTACTGGCCGTGGTGATCGCATTGGTTGGGCGGAAGGCATTGATGGTAAGCACCACTTGGCGTTATTCATCGAGAATGGTCGTTTACTTGATTTTCCGGGTAAAGCTCTGAAAACAGGTGTTGCTGAAATAGCGAAGATCCACAAAGGTGACTTCCGCATGACTGCAAACCAAAACCTAATTGTTGCGGGTGTGTCGACGAGTCAAAAGGCCAAGATTGAAAAACTGGCGCGTCAATATGGCTTGATGGATGATGCTGTTTCAGAGCAACGTAAAAACTCAATGGCGTGTGTGGCTTTCCCAACATGTCCTTTAGCAATGGCAGAAGCTGAGCGCTTTCTTCCTGAGTTTGTAACGGATGTTGAAGACATTCTGAAAAAACATGGATTACCAGAAGAAGATAACATCATCCTTCGAATCACAGGTTGTCCAAACGGTTGTGGTCGTGCAATGTTGGCTGAACTTGGTTTAGTGGGTAAGGCTCCGGGGCGTTACAACATGCACCTAGGTGGCAACAAGGCCGGAACTCGTATCCCTAAGATGTATAAAGAGAACATCACATCAGCTCAGATCTTAGAAGAGATTGATGCGCTGGTGGGACGTTGGGCTACAGAACGCAACGACAAAGAAGGGTTCGGTGATTTTACAATCCGAGCTGGCATCATCGAAGAGGTGATCATTTCCAAGAGGGATCTGCATGCATAATTCTGTCGCTTCAAAATTGAAGTTAGCAGAGCTACTCGCATTGACTAAGACGGAGCAAATACTTCGTCTTGGACAAATCAACGCAGAGTTAGAGCAGCTAACCGCATTAGAAAGAGTTAAGTGGGCTTTAGATAATTTAGAAGGGACACATGTTGTGTCTTCTAGTTTCGGAATCCAAGCAGCATTGATGTTGCACCTAGTGACCCAAGCAAAACCAGATATTCCGGTTATTTTGACTGACACAGGGTATCTATTTCCGGAGACCTATCGCTTTATTGATGAGTTAAGTCAGAAGTTGACTCTAAACCTTCAAGTCTTTCGCGCCCAACAGAGCCCTAATTGGCAAGAAGCGCAATATGGAAAACTTTGGGATCAAGGTATAGAAGGGATAGAGAAGTACAACAAGCTTAATAAAGTTGAACCGATGAGAAGAGCGTTGGATGAGCTCGAGGCTGGGACATGGTTTTCCGGTTTAAGAAGAGAGCAATCTCAATCGCGTGCAAATTTGCCAATCTTATCTATCCAAAATGGTGTGTTTAAATTTTTGCCGGTAATCGATTGGACGAATAAAGATGTTCACTATTACCTAGAAGAGCATGGTCTCGGTTATCACCCGCTTCGAGAGCAGGGTTACCTTTCTGTTGGAGATACACATACAACTAAGAAGTGGGAACCGGGTATGACTGAAGAGGAAACTCGTTTTAATGGGTTGAAACGCGAATGTGGTCTCCATGAAGATGATGGAGAGCAATATGGTTCTGGGATTTAGACTCGTTGCCATTTAAAAAGCTGCCATGAGGCAGCTTTTTTGTTTTCTAGGATGAAAATTAGATCAATTGTGGATAAGTCTGTGGTTATTTTGTAAGTACTCTGTAGTTAAACTTGCACAAATAAGGCTTTGAGTGTTTATTCGCCATGTAATCGTTATTTTTGCATCTTTCTTTAATAAACACTTGCCAATGTGATGAACATCTCTATAATGCCGCCTCACTGACACGGCAGACGCCACAAGGCTTCAGCGAG
>NZ_MAKD01000103.1:0-2480 GCF_001691235.1 Vibrio sp. ZF57
AACGGCGGACTGTTAATCCGTATGTCGCAAGTTCAAGTCTTGCAAGGGGAGCCACATTCAAGAAAGCCAAGTCGAAAGACTTGGCTTTTTTTCGTTTGAACAAAAACAAACTCTATTCAATATACACATCAGCTCCTCACTAACTCTTAATCAGTCTCGATAAATTGAGTTATCTCCTTTTAGTACTCTTACTACAACAGTTGATTCTAAGTTCTATAAAGCATATCCACTACAACAGAACCAACGCCTTATAAAGTTCATGACCCGCTAATATTCACATTAAAACAAATAGAACCAAGTCCTGTTACTTTTTTTTCTTCGAAAATTTAATCCCTATCATACTTTGATGTCTTTCTAATATCTGCCTTACACCACTTAGATTAAGATTCGATGAATTATACCTAATACTAATTATTGAATCGCTGCGCGGGGAAATATGAAACTAAAAACGCAAGCTTACTTATTATCGGGCATCATCTTGATCGCCCTGCTAGCACTGACGGCTACAGGCTTATGGACCTTAAGAGTTGCTAGCAACATGGACAACAAAGCTCGCGTAACAGAGCTGTTTAAGAGCGCATACAGCATTCTTACTGAAGTCGAAAAAATGGCGATTGATGGCACACTAGAAGAAGAGCAAGCCAAGCAACTAGCTACTCGCCTTCTACGCAACAACATCTATAAAGATAATGAATATGTTTACGTAGCCGATGAGAACATGACGTTTATCGCGACACCATTAGATCCTCAACTGCACGGAACCAGTTTTAACGACTTTAAAGATGGCGACGGCAATAGTGTTGGGCAGCTAATCCAAAGAGTACTTGGTAATCGTACTGGCGAGATCATTGAGTACACCTGGACACAAAAACTGCCAGATGGAACGATTGAAGAAAAACTGTCTATTGCAGAGAAAACGCCACATTGGGGTTGGGTTGTCGGCACTGGTATCGGGTTCAATGAAGTTAACGCTCGTTTTTGGTCTACTGCTCAATGGCAGCTATTCCTTTGTGTCGTGATTGCTGGTCTTATTCTGGCGAGCCTAATTGTATCCATTAAACGCATGCTAGCGCTTCTTGGCGGCGAACCTAAAGACGTACGAGAAGCAGTACAAGCCGTAGCACAAGGTCGAATTCAAACCTCTTTCGAAACTCAGGCAATTGACGGCAGTATCTATCACGCCGTACAACAAATGAGTAAGTCATTGGCTGAGCTAGTATCAAACCTTGGCGCTTCAATGCTGGCATTAAGAGGCGAACTGCAGCGCGTAGAAGATCGCGCTGGGTCAATTGGTCAACTGACAGACACCCAACAGAAATCAACAGAGATGATCGCGACAGCAATGACCGAGATGGCCTCTTCAGCCAATAACGTAGCTGCTTCAGCTAGCGATACCGCGCGCAACACCGACGAGGCCGACAAACAGAGCCAGCATACCCAACAACTCATTCACAACACAGTAGATAACATTCAAGGCTTAGCAGGCCAACTAGGCACAGCAAGCGAAGCTGTCGCTAACCTAGATAACGATGTAAACAACATTGCAAAAGTATTGGATGTGATTGGTGATATAGCGGAGCAAACTAACCTATTGGCACTAAATGCAGCCATTGAAGCAGCTCGAGCTGGCGAACAAGGTCATGGATTTGCTGTTGTAGCAGATGAGGTTCGTAACCTTGCAGGCAGAACACAATCGAGCACAAAAGAAATCCAATTAATGATTAATAACCTTCAAGAGGGATCTCGCAACGCAATTCAAACCATGGAAGTGTGTGCCGCGACCAGTGAAAGCACCGTAACAGAGTCTCAAAACGCCTCTGAAGCACTACAACAGATTGTTGTCGCATTAGAGTCCATTTCATCAATGAGTCATCAAATCGCAACAGCGGCCGCTGAGCAGACTCAGGTGAGCGATGATATATCGAAGCGTATCAATATGATCGAAGAGAGCGGTAACCAACTGAGCAATGTCGTAACAGAAAGTCATAACAGCACCCAAACTCTTGCCTCTCTTTCCAACGAATTAGAAGCTTGGGTTAATAGGTTTGAAGTAAAACACTAAACTCCCTAGAAAATTTTCAAATAAAAAAGCACGTTTTCATACGTGCTTTTTTTATTTCGGCGCCCATTCAGTGTAGTTAACCGTAGTTTTACTATCTTTTAGGGCATGCTAGACCTAGGTTTTTCACCCCAAATGAGCAAAAACAACCCACTAAGTATAGAAAAACATCAAACGATACTTTTTTTGCAATTTAATGTTGACCCAGAACGCGAAAACACGTTTAATACACCTCGTCGCCCGGATAGCTCAGTCGGTAGAGCAGAGGATTGAAAATCCTCGTGTCGGTGGTTCGATTCCGCCTCCGGGCACCACAATTTATTTGTTGGTGTCTTAGACAACAACAGTAAAGCACAAAGAAATATTATGTGCCGACTTAGCTCAGTAGGTAGAGCAACTGACTTGTAATCAGTAGGTCACC
>NZ_MAKD01000104.1:0-10962 GCF_001691235.1 Vibrio sp. ZF57
GTACCCTTAAGCTCTTGCAGCATAGACTCTGGCAGTGCCAGTTCATCATTCTTGTTTACAGAGATGCCTGCAGCGATGATCGCATTCGCGATCTCTTTCGCTTCATCCAAAGAGTGCATTGCCGCGGTACCACATTGGTATTCGTTCAGCTCAGGGATCTTATTCTGGTTCTCAACTTTCAGTACGTCTTGCATCGCTGCCAACCAACCGTCAGCCACTTGTTGTTCTGTAGGCGTACCAATCAGGCTCATGTAGAAACCAGTGCGACAGCCCATCGGTGAGATATCGATGATCTCTACATCTGAACCGTTCAATTGATTACGCATGAAACCAGCATATAGGTGCTCTAGAGTATGGATACCTTTCTCAGATAGGATGTCTTTGTTTGGCGCAGTAAAACGCAGGTCAAACACAGTGATGGTATCCCCTTTTGGGGTTTGCATTGTTTTAGCAACACGAACGGCAGGTGCGTTCATGCGTGTGTGATCAACAGTGAAACTATCTAATAAAGGCATTGCTCTTCTCCATGACGGCTGGCTTTAGAAAAACCAGCTTCGATTGTCTTCTAGTTCTTTGCGGCACTGTTTCAGCTGCCATCCATAATCTTTTGCTTGCTGTTCGACTTTGCGCGCCACCTTAATTAGCGATGGCTTGCTGTTGTATGACTTACGCTTATAACCACCACGGCCTTCATGATAAGCTAGGTATTGGTTATATGGGTCCCATAGTGAGATGCCCAATTGACGACGCGTCTCGCTGGTATACCAACCGATGAACATCAATGCATCATCAAAGTTGGTTCTTGAACCACCGTTATTGGTCGCCTTTTGGAAGTCTTCCCAAGCAGGATCTTGAGCTTGTGCATAACCGTAGGCACTGCTTACACGCCCCCACGGTATAAAGCCAAGAATGTAATCTTTAGGTGGGCGCGCATCATGACGATAGCTACTCTCTTGTTTCACAAAAGCCATCACAACGTTAATCGGCGTTCCCCATTCTTCTTGCATATCCAAGGCATCTTCATACCATGAAGGGTGCTCTCGAAAGATGCTACACAAATTATCTTGCTGCTTTGGCGGTGGCGTTGCACATCCAACCAACAGGCTAGAGACAACACCAACAGTCACTACAGGTAACCATTTACTACTCACTCGAGTAGGCTGACCTAATAAGGCTTGCTTCCTTTCCACCAAAGTCTCGCTATGCTTTTAAATACGAAAAATAATCCGCTAAGAAGCTATCAAAATCTTGAGTGCTTGCTTCTTCACTTTGTTGCTGAGCAATCACAGAACGTTGAACTTCTGCTTCCATCAACTCAGCTGAATATACTTTGTATTGGTGCGCTTTGTGTTGCTGAGCGTACGTTTTACCTAACGCGCAACCCACTTTACCTAAGCCGCCCAATTTTTTGGTCTCTTCTAGCAACTGGCCAGAAATAGTTAGCTCAGGGTTATCAATCCAAGCCTCAAGCGTATCGCATGTTTCTTGGTATGCACGACCACCTTGTTCAGCGTCCATCATCTCGGCAATAGAGCGCAGATCTTTGAAGACACGCTTCGCCCAATCTTGCAGAGACAATCGCTCACCATGACAACCGATTTGTAGCTCTAGACCAACCTGACGACCTTGTAGGATCACCTTGTTCCAGTTATCGCGCCAGCATTCAAGCTCGCAGTTATCCATCTCAGCAGAGTCCGTTAGCACACTCCACGTTAGGAATAAGTCTAGGAAGCGAACCTGCTGCTCATTGATACCAATTGAGCTGAATGGGTTTACATCTAAAGAACGAACCTCAATGTACTCAACACCACCGCGTGCCAATGCTTCAGATGGTTTCTCACCACTCTTCGCCACACGCTTAGGGCGGATTGGAGCGTAAAGCTCATTTTCAATTTGCAGTACGTTGCTATTCAACTGACGGTATTCACCATCAACCTTAGTGCCAATCTCGGCAAATTCTTCTGATGGTGTGCGAATCGCTTGATTCAAACCTTCAAGGTATTGGTCTAGGCTGTTGAAACCAATCTTCAACACACTTTGCGCACTGTTCGTGTAGCCAAGGTCGCTCAGGCGCAGTGCCGTTGCTTTTGGCAGATACAGTGTCTCGCCAATCTTTTCAAAAGGCAGGTTTGTCTCTCTTCCTTTGATGAAAGAAGAACATAGCGCAGGTGAAGCACCGAAGAAGTATGGGATTAACCAACCAAAGCGGTAGTAGTTACGAATCAAACCAAAGTAAGCATCTGACTTAGATTCACAACGCGCTTCTTCAGTTTGCTCTCCAAACAAGCTATCCCAAAAGCTTTCTGGGAAAGAGAAGTTGAAGTGAACACCAGAGATAATCTGCATCAGGCTACCGTAACGACGTTTTAGGCCTTCACGATATAGGGTCTTCATCTTACCGTTATTCGAGGTGCCGTATTGCGCTAGCTGAATGTAATCTTCACTGCCAACGTAACAAGGCATAGAAAGCGGCCATAGTTTTTCGCCGTCTAACTTGGTTTGCGTGAAGTGGTGGATATCAGACAACTGATTCAAAAGCGTCGGAACGTCGTTAGAAACAGGCGTGATAAATTCCAGTAGCGACTCAGAGAAATCGGTCGTTACCCATTCGTTCATCAACGCAGATCCCAAAGCCTCAGGGTGCGGCCCAGTAGCAAGGTGCCCATCTTCCGTGTAGCGTAATGTTTCCCTTTCAACACCACGACCAAATTGAGAGAAGGTCTTAGGGTTGGTTGCAACTTGCTTTAGTCGCGCAGCAAAATCAGTCAAAATTCAGTTCACTTATCTTATATTGTTCTGATTAGAACTATCATAAATTAGGTTGGAGGAGAAAAGTAGAGTCTCTTCCCTCCCCCTTTAATGTGTACTCTAACGAATGATTTCAAGCTCTTCTATTGGAATATCTAACTTTTCTAATTGCGGGCGAAGCGAAGTCGCGTCACCAACAACGATTATTTGATAATCATTCGGGTCAAACCATTTCTTAGATAGCTCGTTTAAGCTCTCTTTTGAAACCGTTTCAACTATCTGATTACGCTGTTGTAGGTAATCTTCATCAAGGCTCAATGCAACAATATTACTCAACAACCCCGCCTTTTGACTTGGCGTTTCATATTTGAGCGCATCTTGTTGACCGACGGCAAGGCGCATAAATTTCACCTCTTCGTCAGTTAATCCACTCTGGCTAAACTCATTCAGCTCATTAATAAATTCTTGAATCGATGGAACCGTCGCATTCGCCCTTACCTGCGCGCTAAATACCACTGCACCAGTTTCTCGAGTACTTGCGAAGTAACCGCTTGCACCGTAAGTGTAAGCTTTGTCTTCACGTAGGTTCTGGTTGATACGACTATTGAAGTTGCCCGCTAAATTAAAGTTAGCTAGCTGGCTCAAATACAATTCACCCGTTGCATCAAACGGCAGGCCTTTACGAACCAAGCGAACAATGCTTTGCGGCGCACCCGGTTTATCGACTAAGTACAGGTGCTGACCAGAAAGCTCTTTGACGATCTGTGGACGCGTTAATGGTGCCGCATCGCCTTGCCACTCTTCAAAGAATTGTAGCTGTTTCCCTACCTCTTTCTTCGAGATGTCTCCCACCACAACAATATTGGCACCTTCTGGTGTGTAATGTTGCGCATAGAATTTTTTCACATCGTCTAAGGTCAATTTCGATAGAGATTCCTTAGTACCATCACTTGCACGAGCAAAAACAGTGTCACCAAACAGCACTTCACGGGTTGCTTGAGAAGCCATCCAACTTGGCTGCTGATGCTGATACACAACGCCTTCTAGCATCTGTTTCTTAACGCGCTCAAAATCTTGCTCATCGAACTTAGGCTCGAATAGAACCTCTTGCACAATCGCTAAGGTTTGAGGCAAGTTTTTCTCTAGCGCCGAGACTGAAATATCTGTGGTGTAGCTGCCCGCACTAATGCTCACACTGCTACCAAGTTTATCTAAGGTCGCTTGTAACTCTTCAACGGTCCGTTTGGTTGAGCCTTCTTCCATCATCGAAGCCGTTAGGTTCGCTAGGCCTTCTTGTCCTTTGCGAACATAACGCTCGCCAGCTGGAAGTTGAATCTGTAACTGTACTGTCGGTGTTTCGCTGGTCACAGTACCAATCAAGTCCGTGCCATTTGCAAAGTGCATGCGGTACAACTCTGGCATGGTCGCCTCAACACCAAAGTTCACTTCTGGCATTACGCTGCGATCAAAGGTATTCGGTGCCTTTCTGAAGTCCAGTTGGTCTTCCGTCATCTTGCTGTATTCAGGCAACGTACGTGGTGGCGTGGTAAAAGTCGCTTCACGAACCGCCAAATCGAGCTTTTTCTTAGGAACCACACTCAAGGTAACCTTGTGCTTACCTTCGATGAAATCTTGGTATGCCTTGCTCACGCTCTCAGGCGTCACCGCTCGGATTTGATCGAGTTGTGATTCAATGCGATCAGGCTGACCATAGAAGGTTTGGTTCGACGCGAGTTGCGACACCTTACCTTTAACACTTTGCAATGCGAAAACGGCATTCGCTTCTGCCATGCCGGTGATCTGGTCTAAACGCGCTTGCTCAACGCCCTCTTTCGAGAATTGCTCTAGGGTATCCATCAGCTCTTTATTAAGAACCGTCAAATCGCCTTTTTCACCTGAGTTGCCCATTGCATACACGTACATGGTACAAGCAAGCTCAGCACAATCATGGAAAGATCCAGCGCTGACTGCCTTCTGCGTTTTTACTAGGTTTTGATATAGATAACTGTTGGTACCTGAACCTAACACGTTAGACAATGCATTCAGTGAAGCTTGCGTCTCTTCGCCGCGATACGTTGTTGGCCAACCCACAAGCACCATCGGCTGACGAATATTGTCTTCTAAGGTGATGTACTTATCTTCTTTTAGAACAGCAGGTTGCTTCTCTGCCGCCTTCACTTCAGGGCCTTGAGGAATTGGACCAAAGTACTTGTTAACCCATTCTAGCGTATCATCAACGTCGATATCACCACCAATCGTTAACACGGCATTGTTTGGGCCGTACCAACGCAGGAAGAACGCTTTAAGATCATTCACGTCAACACGGTCAAGATCTTCAACATAGCCGATTGGTTGCCAAGAGTAAGGGTGACCTTCTGGGTATAGCGCTTCGCCCATGCGTTCCCACATTAAGCCGTAAGGACGATTTTCGTAGCTCTGCGCTCGCTCGTTCTTGACCGTGCCTCTTTGCACCTCAAATTTCTTCTGAGAAACTGCATCCAACAAGAAGCCCATTCGGTCTGATTCTAACCACAGCATTTTTTCAAGTTGGTTAGAAGGAACAGTTTCAAAATAGTTGGTGCGGTCACGGTTGGTCGTGCCGTTTAACGAGCCACCCGCTTCGGTAATGATCTTAAAGTGCTGTTGGTCACCAACGTTCTCTGAACCCTGGAACATCATGTGCTCAAAGAAGTGAGCAAATCCCGACTTGCCTATCTCTTCACGTGCTGAACCGACGTGATAAGTTACATCAACATGCACCAACGGATCGGAATCATCAGGGGAAAGAATAACTGTCAGACCGTTTTCAAGCTGATACTTGGTGTAAGGAATCACTACTTTATCTTTAGAGGGCTTAACCTCTTCTAACAGAGTGACACCTTCAGGTAACGAGGAAAAGAAGGGCGTTGAGCTAGGTACATTGTAAGAACAGCCAGCAATGGCGATAAGAGAAAATGTACCAAGTAAAACCTTTTTCATAGGTTCTCCTTAGAAAAAACCGAAGTAGATAGCAGCAAGTAAGCTATAGCGAGCGGCTTTGCCAATCGCTATCAAAATAACGCTAGGGATGAATTTCATTCTTAGCCAACCCGCAGCGAGACACAAAGGGTCACCAATGATCGGTAACCAACTAAATAACAGTGTCCAGTAGCCATAGCGACTCAGCCAAGCCATAGCCTTATGACCATGCTTTTCAGATTGAGTTCGATTAGGCAACCACAAACCAATCCAATAGTTAGTCAGGCCGCCTAAGGTATTGCCTAATGTCGCCACCAGAATGATCGATGAGGTTGAAAACTGAACTAAGCTCAATGCAGCCACAAGGCTAGCTTCTGAACCACCGGGTAGTAACGTGGCACTCAAGAAGCCACTGATGAAGAGTACCCACAGCGCCGAGTCCGAGAACCACAGCGCGATATTTTCAAAAAGGGAGTTAAAAAATTCTAACACTGCCTATCAACTTTCTTGCATTTTAAGTAGCACCTTGCCTCTGGTGTGTCCGGTTTCAACCTGCAGGTGCGCCGACTGCGCCTCGTCTAACTGGTAGATACCTTGAATTTCTGTTTTGAGCAATCCGACACTGACCATGTAAAGCATGGTGTCCATTTGCTCAGGGTTTGGTTCAACCAGCATGCCTGATGCAGTAAAACCTAATAGTGTTGCTTTCTCACAGATAAGTTCTGCAGATAGAGTCGGTACTGTCACTACTCGCGCGCCATCTTTTAGGCACTTCAATGCATCAAGCGCGGTATCGCCACCGACCAAATCAATCAACACATCGACATCAGATACTCTTTCTGATGCTGGCGCAAACTTATAGTTAATCGCGTGAGCACCTAGCGTCGCAAGGTAATCAAGATTGGCTTCGCTGCAGGTTGTGTAAACCTCAGCTTTTGCTGCCACTGCAATTTGAACCGCAAGGTGACCAACGCCGCCCGCGCCCGCTAAAATAAGCACGCGGTCGCCTTCTTTCACTTCGGCTTTGTTGAGCGCTTGTGCCGCTGTTTGACTCGCAAGTGGTAATGCAGCTGCCGCTTCTAGAGTGACAGAATCAGGAACCATACTTAATGCAGCTTCTGGAACACACACATATTGGCTGTAACCGCCACCTTGCAGTGGAAAACCAATAAAGCCAGCCACGTTATCACCAACAGTAAAGCGTTCAGCCTGTTCGCCTAGCGAGACAATTTGCCCTGAAATATCGTAGCCAGGCACCCAAGGCAGGTTATCTTTGTTTTGTGCTGCCGCCCAACCAAGACCCGCTCGGGTTTTGACATCAATCGGATTAATGCCTGAAAAGGAAACTTTAACCACCACTTCTCCAGCCTTAGGCTCAGGGATCGCACTGGTTTGAATACTTAGGTTTTCGACGCCGCCGAATTGAGTAATCGCAATCTGTTTATTTTCCATTCCACATTTCCTTGATTGATAAAAGCCCTAGTGAGCAAGCACCCTAATTAATAAAAAGAAAGGGATGCGAAAGCATCCCTTTGACTATAAACCATTTAATAAGGCTAAGTTAACCGCTCATTCGTAAATTGACGACCAATTAACGTAACGATACATGACCCAGCAAATCCACTAGCCCACGAGAGCTAATAGAATGCCCGCCGCAACCGCACTACCAAGTACACCGGCTACGTTCGGACCCATTGCATGCATCAATAAGAAGTTCTGAGGGTTTGCCTCAAGACCAACCTTGTTCACAACACGTGCCGCCATTGGAACCGCCGATACGCCAGCTGCGCCAATCAGTGGGTTGATGTCCTCTTTCGAGAATCGGTTCAACACCTTAGCCATCAATACACCACCCGCCGTACCGATACTGAACGCGACCGCACCTAAACCTAGAATACCCAGTGTTTCTAAGTTCAAGAACGTATCCGCTTGAAGCTTAGAACCAACCCCTAGACCTAGGAAAATAGTTACAACGTTAATCAGTTCGTTTTGAGCTGTTTTTGAAAGGCGATCAACCACACCCGCTTCACGCATTAAGTTACCCAAACAGAACATACCAACTAGAGGTGTTGCTGAAGGTAGGAACAAAATCGTCATCAGTAGTACAGCAAGCGGGAAAAGAATCTTCTCGGCTTTGCTAACGTGACGAAGTTGAGCCATCTTAATTTTGCGCTCTTCAGGAGACGTTAACGCTTTCATGATTGGTGGCTGAATGATAGGAACCAAAGCCATGTAGCTATAAGCCGCTACTGCAATGGCACCTAAAAGATCCGGAGATAACTTGCTTGCCAAGAAGATCGCAGTTGGGCCATCGGCACCACCAATGATCGCAATTGACGAAGCATCGGCCATCGAGAACTCCATTCCTGGAACGTAGTTCAGCAAGATCGCGCCAAATAGCGTCGCGAAGATACCAAACTGAGCCGCAGCCCCTAGCCACAACGTTTTAGGGTTCGCAATCAACGCACCGAAGTCCGTCATCGCACCAACACCCATAAAGATCAGCAGTGGGAAAATACCTGTCTCAATACCAATGTAGTAGACGTAGTAGAGCAAACCACCTGGATCAGTAAACCCAGCATTTGGAATGTTTGCTAATACAGCACCAAAACCAATAGGCAGTAGAAGTAACGGTTCAAATCCTTTACGAATTGCCAAAAACAACAGTAAGCAACCAACCAGCATCATACAGATCTGGCCGAACTCAAAGTTCGCAATCCCTGTTTCAGACCATAAGGTCATCAATCCTTCCATGGTACTCCCTTACGCTAAGCTTAGTAGTGGAGCGCCTACAGTAACTGCATCGCCTTCTTTAACATTCAATTCTTGAACGATACCACCACGAGCAGCACGAACTTCCGTTTCCATCTTCATCGCTTCTAGGATTAGTAGAACGTCGCCTTCAGAAACCTCAGTACCCGCCTGAACGTTTACTTTAAAGATGTTACCCGCCAATGGAGCTGGAACCGCTTCAGCGTCAGACGCTGCTACTGGTGCAGCCTGAGCAGGTTTTGCAGATGGCGCCACCGATGTCAGTTCACCTTGTGGGCCAACTTCAACATCGTAAACTTGACCATCAACCTTCACGCTGTAGCTTTCAATACCACCAGAAGCTTGTACAGGAGCTGCAGCAACTGGAGCCGCAACTTCTAGCGTTGGTGCAGGTTCAAATGCTTCAGGATTACGACGGTTCTTAAGGAACTTAAGACCCACTTGTGGGAAGAGCGCGTAAGTCAGTACATCATCAACCGTATCTTCAGCTAGAGAGATACCCTCTGATTTCGCTTTCTCTAACAGATCCGTCGTTAACGTATCCATTTCAGACTTAAGTAAATCAGCAGGACGACAAGTAATCGGCTCTGCACCGTCTAGAACTTTCGCTTGCAGTTCAGCATCCACTTCAGCAGGAGCTTGACCGTATTCACCTTTCAGTAGACCAGCAGTCTCTTTCGTGATGCTCTTATAGCGTTCGCCCGTTAAGACGTTAATAACCGCTTGAGTACCGACAATCTGAGAAGTTGGTGTTACTAAAGGAATGTAACCAAGCTCTTTACGTACGCGTGGGATCTCTTCTAGAACTTCATCCATGCGATCGGCGGCGCCTTGCTCTTTAAGCTGGCCTTCCATGTTAGTTAACATTCCGCCAGGAACTTGAGCGATTAAGATGCGAGAATCGACACCTTTTAGCTGACCTTCCCATTTCGCGTACTTTTTACGTACATCACGGAAGTAAGCCGCGATGGGTTCGATTTGGTCTAGTTTAAGATTCGTGTCGCGCTCTGTACCTTCTAACATCGCAACAACCGTTTCGGTTGGCGTATGACCGTAAGTACAGCTCATTGAAGAAATAGCGGTATCTAGAATGTCGATACCCGCTTCAACGGCTTTAACCGCTGTTGCAGTCGATAGACCAGTTGTCGCGTGGCTATGCAGTGCTAGAGGAACGTCACACGATGCTTTGATACGTGTAATCAGCTCTTCTGCTTCATACGGCTTTAATAAACCTGACATATCTTTGATACATAGTGAGTGACAACCTAGGTCCTCTAGGCGTTTGGCCAAATCAACCCAAGTATCTGAGTTGTGAACCGGACTGGTTGTGTAAGACAACGTACCTTGAGCGTGGCCACCAACGTCGATCGTTGCTTTCACTGCTTTTTCAAAGTTACGTACGTCATTCATCGCATCAAAGATACGGAATACGTCCATGCCGTTTTTATGGGCACGTTCAACAAATTTTTCTACTACATCATCCGCGTAGTGACGGTAACCCAACAGGTTTTGACCACGCAGTAGCATCTGCATTGGTGTGTTTGGCATCGCTTTTTTAAGTTCACGTAAACGCTCCCATGGATCTTCTCCAAGAAAACGGATACACGAATCAAATGTCGCGCCGCCCCAAGTCTCTAGAGACCAGTAACCGACTTTATCCAGTTCTGCCGCAATTGGCAGCATATCTTCGATACGCATACGAGTAGCAAATAGTGACTGGTGCGCGTCACGAAGTACCACATCTGTGATAGCTAGTGGTTTAGACATGCTCATAAACTCCTTTTTAATCCTTTAAATGCTACTTAGCAGTAGACGCACGGTATTGATGAACCGCGGCCGAAATTGCTGCCACTACCTGTGGACTAACAGCTGAAGGGTTTGATTGTGATTTTTGAATTTTTTTAGGTGCTGCGATCGGCTCTGGTACTTCTTCTGGTACCAGTTTTGACATCAACCGAACGAGGTAAACTAGAATAGTTAGGAAAATAAAGACAACGGACATCCCCGTTATCATTAGAGTCGCCGCATCTCCTAGCAGGCTTCCAATATTAGTCATGTTGCTTCCTTTCTTCGTCATCCTGACATACGTACAGGATTTCAGCGAATAGTGATCCCGACCCATGGATTATCTCGATTGGTAAAAGTTTGTCAATTTTGTTTAAGGTTCTGTTACGGATAACGCACACATAAGGTTAATTATTCGCCTATCAGATCACATAAATCTGTCAAATACGTCATTTTTAGATATTTAAACTGTGACTTAAACGGGGCTTTTCTGGGAATTGATATGAGAAAGGTGGAATAACAAAGAAGCAATCAAGAACTACTTTAAATACAACAAGTTAAACAACTAACAAATTTAACATTGTCGCAACAAATTTGCAGCAGACATAAAAAAAGCCTCGTATAAACGAGGCTTTTTCTAATAATGTGGCGCGCTCTGGAGGATTCGAACCTCCGACCGCCTGGTTCGTAGCCAGGTAC
>NZ_MAKD01000105.1:0-14503 GCF_001691235.1 Vibrio sp. ZF57
GGTTTGACTCCCAATGAATCAGAACGATTGTTCTGGTTAAACTCTAGGAACGTGACCAATATCAGTTGACCACTACAGTAAGCCGTGAACTCATAGCTAATAGTTGGAGCGATGAAGCTAAGCAATGACCCAAATATTTGTGAGGTGCCACGCTTGTTATCTGATAAGGCATATATTACCCGTACAAATGTAAACAAGCGTAAAGGTGAGTAAGCATGGGTAAAACAGCGCTTTTATAGGATGATCACATCAGCTTGCGCGGCGCTGGTAAAAATACTCAGCATGAAGCGGTTTCAGGTTGTGATTGAGATAGTATTTTGCTACAAAACGCGCATAATCTCGCTATACAACATTTAAAGAAGAATTTACCTATGACTACCTTTCAATACTACTTTCACCAACTGCCTTGCTTCGACTGTAAAAAAACGACAGTAAGTACTGATCTTGGTTGGTTAACGCCTGCGATGAAAGACGATGCTATCGCACAAGTGACAGCGACACTTGCACAAGGCGAGGTTACTCCTGATCTTTCTGCAGACGTGGTTTGCACGAAAGAAGAAGCTCGCGAGTACTTACTGCTTAACTTCTTTGGTTATTCAGAAGAAGAATTAGAAAGCGGAATCGAAGCGGATGATGAAAAAGAAGTGGCAGACGAAATCGCAGAGCTAGTAGAAGATGGTAAAGACACTATCACCTTCGAACATGAGATTGCTCTTCAGTGCTGTGCAGACTGCGATGTTGAAGACGAGTCAAACTAAGCTCTTGTATTAAGAGTATTAAGCTAAGTACTCTTATTAAGGTTCATCATGAAGCTATGATGTTCTAATGATGAAAGGCGTTAGCGAATTGAAGTTCGCTAACGCCTTTTTTGTCTCTCTGTTTCTTATCTTTAAGCGGCATTCAATCTTAAGATGTTGTGCTTTCTATAATGCCTTGTTTGCTCAGTTGCGAAAGGATCTCAGCTGTTTTCCCTCTGAATAAATTTCTCAGTAGACGAACAGTCGGGGTGATGGATTGACGACTTGGACACACTAACCACAGCTCGGTAGGGGTCGGCTTAAACTCAGGCATAACTTTAACCACTTCGCCTGAAAGCAGATGAGGTGACATGTCTAAACAAGATTTTATTGCCACTCCTTTACCCGCGATACACCAACGTCTTACAAGGTCTGCGTCGTTCGAAGCGCGATTTCCTTTTAGTTTCACTTTATGATCTTGAGTACCATCGTTAAACACCCACTCGTCTTGCAACATGTCATGGAGTTGGTAAAGCAAACCATTGTGCTGCGCTAAGTCACTCGGGTGTTTTGGTGTTCCCATTTCAGCCAAGTAGTCAGGAGCCGCACACAATATCCTCGGCACATCGCATATCTTAAAACCATACATATTGGCATCGGTCGGGGAGCCGTAACGCAGCGCCATATCGACGGAATCTCGGTAGAAGTCGATATTGCTATCGCTGATGCTAGTGCGAAGCGTCGCCTTTGGGTATTCAAGCAAGAACTCATCTAACCAAGGTGTGATTAGGTTGCGTCCTAGATCTGATGAAAGCGCTATGCGAATTTCACCGTCAAGAATACCAAGCTCTTCGCGCATGTTGAGTTTCGCTTGCTCCAACATCTTTAAGGCTTGTTCGCATTCCGGTAAATAACGCTCGCCTGCTGAAGAGAGCCTAAGGTGGCGTGTGGTTCTAACAAACAACTCTGCACCGAGTGCCGCTTCAACACGTTTTACTGCTGCACTTGCTGTGGCAGTGCGCATATCTAGGTTGGTGGCTGCAGCGGTGATACTGCGAAATTCTGCCACTTTCAAAATGACCTGTAAGTCTTCAAGAAGCATTTCGTTTCCCTGTTCTGAACCTTGAATCGGTTGTTCGGTTACCCATAAATTAGGCATTTTCAAATTGCTAATCTTAGTATTTTTCCTGCGCATATACATCTTATTATCAAAAATAATTTGATAATTATTCAAATATTAGGCGGTTTATCTAGAGTGAGAATTGACTAAGATTAACTCGTCTAATTCAAGGAGAAAGCACAATGTCAGTACCATCAAAAATGAAAGCTATCGGATTTACTCAATCACTTGCGATTACAGAGCAAGACAGTTTATTTGAGTTTGAAACGAGTCTGCCAGAACTAAAAAATAATGACTTGCTGGTAAAAGTGAGCGCGACTTCTATCAATCCTGCTGACGCTAAAATTCGTATTCGTAATGCCAAAGACAAAACTCTTGAGCAGCCAAAAGTGCTGGGCTATGACGCAGTCGGTGAAGTTGTTGGCAAAGGTGCTGACGTTGAAGGCTTCAAAGTCGGTGACCGTGTGTACTATGCAGGTGACGTAACTCGTATGGGCGCTAATGCCGAATACCAAGCTGTGGACTACCGTATTACCGCTAAAGCGCCGAAGAGCCTTTCTGATGAAGCTGCAGCCGTTATGCCACTAGCAACGCTTACGGCTTGGGAAGCATTGTTTGACCGCTTGCGTGTTCGTCCTGAAGAGAAAAAGTCTATCCTGATCATTGGTGGAGCAGGCGGTGTTGGTTCAATTACGATTCAACTGGCTAAGCAACTGACCAACCTAAATGTTATCGCAACAGCTTCAAGACCCGAAACTGAACAGTGGGTAAGGGATATGGGGGCGGATTATGTGGTGAACCACCGTAACCTTGTCGAGTCTGTGCGAGAGCAAGGCATTCAACATGTCGACTACATTTTCAATGTTGCAGACACAAAAGGGCACTGGGATGCGATGGTTGAATTGATCGCACCGCAAGGCATGATCAGTTCGATTGTTGAATTTGATGGTGGCATTGACTTGTCAGCGCTGCAAGGCAAATCAGCAGGCTTTGTTTGGGAGCTGATGTTTACACGTTCACTGTTTAACACCGAAGATATCCAGAAGCAGCAAGACATCCTATTCCAAGCCGCGAATCTGATTGATGCGGGCCGTATTAAATCGACGCTAACCACGACCCTAAATGGCTTTAGTGTGGATACAATCAAAGATGCACACCAACGTATTGAAAGCAGTGCCTCGATTGGTAAAACAGCTATCAAATATTAATTGCTGATGATTTAATCCGCCGTTGTTTTGAATTGTTGACGGTTTAAATAGAAGAAGCCCCTGATATCTTATTGATAGTCAAAAGGTTTCAGGGGCTTTTGTTTGTTTTCAGTTTAGTCAGCTTCTGGTGATGTGATAGGTTTCGATGTTCTGAAGTGAAGCTGTATTAGGTCTAGCTCAAAAGGCGAGGGCTCTTTGTCCGCAATCAAAAAACCGATTTGTTTGATGTCTCGTGCCTTAAGTTCCGGCGCATCGCTCAGTAGCCGACCTCTGAACACAGCTTGAAAATCATTGAAGTGGAACACCTTGTTAAGCCGCACTCCCTTTATCGTAACGAAATCGTGTTTGTATTGAACTCGATTACCATCTTTCGATGTTGTGAGCCTCAGTTGGTAGGTGCGACCATCACCAACGAAAACTAGCTCTGCGCTATCTATTTCATGGGCTGGTGATTCAATGGAGCGCTTTACAGAACTGAACCCCCCATTGTTTTCTAACGATAGCTCGCCCCTAAATCGACTCATATCATCAAGATAAATGAGCCCGCCCGTTGAGATGCCACCCATTACATCGTCGTTGGTCGCTGTCCAATTCTTGTGTTCGTTCGGTTGTATAAAATCAATCATACCTATGCCTGCTACAGATACTTGAGACCATAAAAAGGAGAGGCTGAGTACTAGCCAAAAAGGGTGTCTTCGCTTAAGCAATGAAGCCGTTTCGTTCATGATTGTCTCCGTTAGCCGTTAGTCTGTTCGCGTTTTATGGAGAAGGTTCAGTGGCAAGCATACCCATACAATGCTCAATAAATTCAGAGTAATTTGAAGCGTTGTCGTACTCAATTTTTAGCGAACCGTGAAACATCAGCGTCACCGTGACGTCTTTATAGCTTAGCCAACAGGTGTAACCGTCGTAATCATGCCAAGCCGTCATTTCGCCAACTAGATATTTGTTGTCCCGTTGCTCACCGGAAGAGCGAATAAACTCAAATACTCTGAGAAATTCAATAATGGTGATTCTGTTGTCCATGTTTTGCTCCCGCTGAGTAGTTATTGGTAATAGGCTGAATATTGGTATCTAAATTTGTTACTGTTTGATTGCTGTCCCTACGGCTTGCCTTTGTGTTCCGATCACTGAAAGTGATCTTATCTTCTCGATAAACCTCTGTTTTCTAATATTTTCATCGTCATTCCATACATCCGATTAATCCTGAGCAAAACGGGTGTAACAAACTTAATAACGATGTTAACCCTCAAGATAAAGACAAGCTTAATTTACGTTTATGGTGGTTAATTAAAATTAGAGTCGATAGGATAAATAGCGTCGGAGCCGGGTTATTGGCTGAAATAGAATCTATAGAAAGTGCGTGTCAACATGATAGAAAAACTGAAAAAGGAATGGTTTCTTGTAGGGATGGTGGTGGCTATGGTCGTTGCTGTTTTTACGCCGGATTGGGGCAAATCGGGTGGGGTACTTCATCTCGATACGGTGACTGTTCTCGGCATCGCTTTGGTGTTTTTCTTACACGGTTTGGGTTTGTCTCCCAAAGCCATTCTTGAGGGGCTTTCGAATTGGAAGCTGCATGTTTTTGTACAAAGCGCGACATTCTTAGTTTACCCACTGCTTTGGGTGATATTCGGGCAAGGCTTTGTCGCTTATATGCCAGCAGCTCTGGCCTTTGGTTTCTGTTACCTCTTCGTATTACCGAGTACGATTTCGTCTTCGGTCGCGATGACGGTGATTGGAAAAGGAAACCTACCGGGTGCGATATTCAATGCATCACTTTCTAGTATTTTAGGCGTGTTCATTACGCCTCTACTGATCCAGCTCTTTATGGGGTTGGAAGGTGCAGAGCTAAACCTGATGGAATCGGTGATCTCTATATCTAAAATGCTGCTATTGCCAATGATTGTCGGCCAGTTGATGCGCCCGTTACTTTTTGAATGGACTCAGAAACACAAGTCAGTGGTCAATAAGTTAGATAAATACGTGATACTTCTGATCGTCTACAGTGCTTTCTGTGACTCTATTGAACACGGTATTTGGAGCGACTTTTCACCAATGCTGTTGTTGCTGTCAGCGGTGATTTGTTTAGTGGTATTGATGGTGATGGTACACGGCATTCAATGGAGTGCCCGAAAGGTTGGATTCAATCATCAAGATGAAGTCGCGGCAGTATTCTGTGGTACTAAGAAGACCTTAGCGGCAGGTATTCCTATGGCTAAGGTGATCTTTGCTCACAACCCTAATCTAGGGATGATATTACTACCAATCATGCTTTATCACCCGATTCAGATCTTTTACTGTGCAGTGCTAGCCAACCGTTACGCCAAGGTTGATACACAATCTAGTTAAACTTGTTTGTTGTTACAAGTACAACAGAAAAACGCCTTTCACTTCGCTGTGAAAGGCGTTTGTATTTGAATCTACTTCACTTTAATTAGAGTGCTTGAATCTGTATGAGCAAATGCGTTGTCGTAGATCTCTAAGCCTGTTGTTTGAGAGTACGTCAGCGTATCGTCTGAAATGCTAATGTTCATCGTGAAGCCCGTGGTGGTTGCGTTGTCCGTCATGTATTCGGACTCAGCGATGCCACGCTTAGACGCAACTAACGTCATTGTATCGCCAGCAGGGCCTTCTGCGGTGACACATGTGGTGCGTGGTACGCAGTAAGAGTTGTAGACGACCTGATTTTTTTGGTCGTAGATGAAGTAGCCACGTTGATCGTGGAACTTAGAGTCGTCGGCCTTTCTGAATACTTCTTGTTTGTAGTACAGAGCAACCAGATATTGATCGCTGGCATTGGTTGCATCTGCCGCAACCTCAAACGTCATTACTTCATAGAATGGTGTAACCGCGGGGCCACCTTTACCCACTTCTGTGCCTTCTTGGCCTGGAGAAATATCAACGCCGCCAGTTTCGACTGATTTCCATGTGCCGACTAACTTTGCGAGTGGACCAAAATCCATACCATTGATTGTGTTGTGGTCGGCTACTGCTGGAGCCGAGATTACCGCTGCGATACCAAGTGCTAATAATTTTTTCACTTTAACTTCCTTTTTATTAATTATCTGACCCCAATAAAAATAAGGTTATTGTGAAACTAGTTTATTAACCCAGATCAGTTTTGTTGGCTAATATGAAATCGAATTGTAACTTGATGTATCAGTCAATAAGGGGATATTAATGTGTGTATATATTGAGCAAGAAGCAGTTGTTGGGTCGTCTTATCTCAGTGATACACCATGGGTTTGCTAACTCTTGTGGTTGAGTTGAGTCACATTGGATTAGGTCGTCTAAACTTAAAGCTTGTATCGCATCAAATACGACAATTTGGTCTCTAAAGACGTTCTCGAAATAAATGCAAATTAGTGCTTTACCTCAACTTAACTTGAGGTATTAGGATATGCAACGTTGCTTACGAGAATACTTTAAGGAGAGAAGAATGATCCAACTTGAACATGTGAATTTAGTGGTAAAAGATATCCCAGAAATGCTGGCTTTCTATAAAGCGGCGTTCCCTCATTGGTATGTCCGTGATGAGGGAAAAGGGGAGTGGTCAGGTAAGCCACGTAACTGGCTGCATTTTGGCGACGAGTACCAATACATAGCAATAAGTGATCACGGTGAAGGTGAAAATAGAGATTTGGCTGGGCATTCTGTTGGCCTCGCGCACTTCGCTTATGTGACCAATAATATCGAAAGTGTCACTCAGCGCCTTGTTGATGCGGGCTTCCCAATTGCCAAACCCGGCGCCGAAGAACCTTATCGAAAAAATGTCTACTTTGTGGATCCTGCAGGCTTTGAAATCGAGTTTGTTGAGTATTTGAGTGATGATCCTAAGTTACGAAATGCCACGAGTTAGTTACGTAATACGCCGCTTTGTTAAAGTTGGTTAGCTGAATGAAAGCGCGCTAGAGAGCATTTATAGAAAAGGGCATCGTGGAATAATCCGCAATGCCCTTTTTAGATTCTATTTATCAGCTGATATTGAGTGGGTTACTTATTTAGCCTTGAACGGCACCAATAGCTGTTTACCAAACACGTTAATGAGTGCACCAGTGACAATCAGGCCACCACCTAGATAAGTCCAAACCGATGGAATCTCATTGAAGATCCACACACCTAATAGCGCTGAGAAGACGATCTGCACGTATGAGTAAGCTGAAGCTTTACCTGCTGCCTGGGTTTGCATTGCTTTGGTTAAACCGTATTGTCCTATTTGTGTGAAAATCCCGACGAGCACAAGCATCATGGTTAGGAATAGGCTAGGCCATACAAAGTCGTTCCAGATAAGAGCTGTTGAGATTGGTAGCGCAACCAATGGGAAGTAGAAGATGATGACTGAGCTATCTTCCGTTTGGCTAAGTTTTCTCACAATCACATAAGCAATTGAGCTACCAAATGCGCCACATAACGCCACCATAATGCTGAATAGCGGTAACTCGCTGCTCGCGCCACTGTTCATACTTGGTTGTACCATCACTAATAGCCCAGCTAGGCAGAACGCAATGCAGATCATGGTTGATTTTTGGACGCGTTCTTTCAGAAATAACACGCCAAGTAGGGCGGTAAATACAGGATGAACGTATTGTAGAATGGTCGCTTCGGCTAATGGCAAAGTGGTCACAGCGTAGTAAACACACATCAAGGCTGCTGTACCAACTGCGCCTCGAACAAACAACAAAGGTTTGTTATTTCCCCAGATCGAAATGCCTTTTCGTTTTACGTCGATGTAGCTGATGATCAAAGACACCAACGCTCTTGCTGCAACGATTTCGAATACAGGAATGCCATAATTGTTGATGTATTTCACACAAGCTGACATCAGTGCGAATCCAAAAGCGGAGAGGATCATGAATCGAACCCCAACAGGGATTTGTGAAAAAGAGAAAGAAGACATAAAAATATCAATCGGTTGAGGGAACAGGAATCATAACTTAGTTTAGAAGAGCCGACCAAAGTCTTTGTCCTGTTCTATTACACCAAACCATTGATATTGCTGTGCGAGTACTTTCAGCAACTCGATCTCTTTTGTTGTCTCTTCTCTAAGCCATTCAATAAGGTCGTTGATGATAGGCGTGTGACTACGCTGGTGCATGAAGTAAGTCCAAGCACTGTGTTGGATTTTTGCATTTCTAGGGCAGTACAAGAAGCCTCGTTGGAGATCTTGTTGAACTAACAACAGATCCGTGACCGTAACCCCTTCACCGGATAGACAGGCACTGAGCGCCATATCTAAAGACAAGAAGCTGGTATTTCTGACAGGTTTCTTTGGTGGGAATTCAACATCGGCCAGCCACACTTTCCAGTCGTGATGATCTAAGGTTGGATGCAGCCTTGGCAAGGTTAAGATTGAATCAAGGTCGGTGTCTTTGGTGGTTAAACTAGTAGAGCAAACCGGCGCCATGAACTCTTCACGCAAGAAGGTAATGTCAGGTGCCTTGTCATAGCGTTTTTTGAAACGCGTGTGGAAGATCAGTAGATCATACTCACTACTATTAATCGATTCGTCTTCCTCAATCACAGGAACAATGACTATCTCATGATCTTGATAACGCTCGTTTAATTCCCGAACTTTGGAGATCAATACTCGCGTCGCGAAACTCAGAGTCGCTTTGATCACGATACGCTTCTGCTTGGGCTCACTCCAAGAGGCGATAACAGCTTCGATATTACCGTAGCTTTCTCGCAAAGCCACATACAAATCATGACCTTGTACCGTTAATTCTATGGCTCGATGCTTACGAATAACCAGTGATGCGTTTAACTCATCTTCAAGCTGTTTGATCTGTCGGCTGATCGCACTTTGTGTCACATGCAGCTCTTCGGCAGCCAGAGTAAAGCTCATCAGCCTTGCGGCAGCTTCAAAGGCTTTTAAGCCATTATGTGATGATGGCAAGCTAGGATATGGGGTCATAATTCGTTCGCATGAGTTTATGGAATGTTAGAGTCGCAAATTTATCAATTGAACGCCAGCCTCATCGATCGTATTTTGGGCGAAATTAACTGAGGCGCTCATGAAAAAAATACTCACTCTTGCATTCCCTTTGATCATTTCACAGCTGATCTCTATGGCTTTAGTCCTTACTGATGTTTGGATGATGTCGCGTATCAGTGTGTCAGCCCTTGCGGCTGGTGGCTTAGGTGCCTCAATCTACTTTTTCATCTTCATTATTGCGAGCAGCACCGTGGGTTGTGTCGCGAATTTGATTGCGATCGCTTATGGTCAGCGAGTAGCTCGCCCTGAGTTTGGTAATACACAAATCAGATTGGCGGTGAAAGGCGCAACCATGTTGGCATTCGTGCTCAGCGTGACCTTAATGGCCAGCTTCTGGTTTGCTCCGTTGGTATTAGAAGCAGCCAAACAGCCACCAGAAGTGATCACTTTAGCCATGGAATATGTCCATGCTTTGAAGTGGGTGATGTTGCCTTCGCTTATCTTATTGGTGCTTCGCGGCTTAACTAGCGCGTTTGGCAATGTGCGTTCTATTCTGGTGATGTCTATTATCACCGTAATTCTGAATGTGCCAGTCAGCTACTTCTTAACCTTCCAATTAGACATGGGTTTAACAGGTTTAGGGCTAGGTACGGCTATCGCGGCATTTATCGTGATGGTTGGATACACGGTTTGGGTATTCAAACGTGACGAATTCAAGCAGTTCGCCCCTTGGTTAAACACAGAAGAGTATTCAATCAAGTTGATGAGCCCGCTTTTAATGATGGGTTTACCTATCGGCTTGGCAGCATTACTTGAGCATGGCCTTATTTACGGCGGCACTTTGATGGCAGGGACGATCAGTATTGCTTCTCTAGCGCTGCACCAAATCTTGCTGCAATGCTTAAGCTTTACTTGGAACTTCAATTTCGGCTGCTCACAAGCTGCGGCGATTTTGGTTGGTCGTGATTTTGGCGCGGGTAACTACGAAGGAATAAAAAGAACCTCGATTCAAAGCTTCATATTGGTGTCGGTGTTGAGTGTGGCGTTGTCGGCCGTGTTCATTATATGGCCTGAGATGATCGCTTCTATCTTCAAGTTAGACGATGGCACGGGTGCTATGACTTCACTACTGGCTTCTGTGATTTGGGTCGTTGCTTTGTGCTTTATTGTTGATGCTTGGCAGCTACTGGCGATTAACCTGCTAAGAGGCATGAAGATTGTCTCTATGCCAACCGTGATGACTGCCATCGGTTACTGGGTATTTGGCTTGCCTGCGGCTTGGTATTTGATGCCTAAGTTCGAATTGGCAGGGATTTGGGGCGGAATCGGTGTTGGCTTAGGCGTGACAGGTATTCTGCTGCTTATCCAATTGATGCGTGTCATTCAAAAGAACAACCAATCTCCAGATTTGTCGAATCATGCTTATACGTGATTTGCTTGTGATGCTCGCCTTTACCATGGAACCTTGAACGATAAACGTTGTATTGCTGACCGAGAACTATCAATTACCAACAATGACCTATAAGCCCTGAATTGCGTACTTCGTAATTTAGACCTTGGTCTTACAGAAACCGAGCTAAAAGGTGACTAGAATGATTTGAGTTGCTCACCGTTTTATCAAGGAATACACAAATGGAAGTTGGATTGTTCTGGGCTGAAAAAGGAATGTTAGTGCTTGGCGCACTGTTTGTTTTGACGAGCATGATGCAGTACGGAAGACGCAGTAGCGATTGGAAAGGCGTGATTACGATGTTCTACAAGCGTATCCCAATGAACATCGCCGAATACAAATGGTATCGCCTGGGGATCGCGTTGTTGGTATTTGCTGTGATCATACGTTTCGCATTACTGATTTTATGGCCTTCATATCAGTTCTAGTTCTCTTGCATTAGCTTTGTTGGATAGCTCTCTATCATGGCTACATAAAGCCGTTCAATGAATGAGTCAGTCGAGCCTTAATAAACCCGCTTGTTAAGGCTGCTGTTAAATATAATAGTGCTATTACTCAACAGCAAGGATTGGCTATTACCTTTGTAGCATATTGTTTTTCATGAAGAATAATGCGAAATAATAGCTTACCCACCTGTTTCATCATTCTTACTAATAATCTGCACATAAATCCATTCACCCCGTACCTGATACCATAATGTTCTGTTACACTCGGTCGAATTAGCTTTAATTTGTCAGTGGTGCATTTATGTCGTTCCCAGTTCTTATATGTGATGATTCTGCGTTAGCAAGGAAGCAGATGGCTCGGTCACTGCCTAGTTCTCTAAATGCAGATATAACTTTTGCTGTTCATGGGCTTAATGCACTTGAAGAGCTCGCTAAAAACCAATTCAAATTGATGTTCCTCGACCTAACCATGCCGGAATTAGACGGCTATGGCACATTGGAAGAGATGCAACGTTTAGGCGATACCACGCCAGTTGTCGTTGTTTCTGGTGACATACAACCAAAAGCACAACAGAAGGTGCTGGATCTTGGTGCCAAAGCATTTTTGCAAAAGCCGATCGATAAAGAAGCGCTAAAAGCCATTTTACGTGAGCATGTCGAGCCGCCAAAGCAGCCTCAGCTCATTACGCCTTCACCTTTAGAATTACCAATACTGCGCCGACGTGACATCTATATGGAAGTCGCGAACGTTGCGATAGGCCGTGCAGCCGATGCATTGGCGCGCCACTTTAATGTATTTGTGCACTTACCATTGCCGAACGTGAACATCTTTGAAGTGAGTGAATTACACATGGCACTCCGTGACCTAGCAGACAACGACCAAGTATCGGGTGTTTGCCAAGGCTTTAGTGGAGAAGGCATTGCAGGTGAAGCACTAGTTTTGTTGAGTGATTCCAGTGTGAGCGATCTTAAGAAGCTCATGAAGGTGCCAACAGAAAGCGAGCAGCTAGAAGAATTAGAGTTGTTGATGGATGTATCGAACATCTTAGTCGGCTCTTTCTTGAATGGGTTAGGGGAGCAATCAGAAGTTCGTTTCTTCCAAAGCTCTCCTGTGCTGTTAGGGCAACATATCTCAATCGACTCGGTCATCGAAAATACCAGTGGCTCATTTAAAAAGACCATGACATTCGAAGTCAGCTACAACATCGACGGCACGTCCATCCGTTGTGACCTTCTATTTATGTTTGTTGATGAGTCTCTGCCTCTTCTAGATAACAAATTGGCCTACCTAATGGAGGAGTTTTAATATGTTGAATCTTCCTGCTGAATTTGAACAGTTCCACTGGATGGTAGACATGGTTCAAAACGTCGATATGGGGCTGGTGGTCATTAACCGTGACTTTCAGGTACAAGTTTGGAATGGCTTCATGACGCACCATAGCGGTAAGCAATCGCATGATGCGATCGGTAAGTCGATCTTTGAGTTATTCCCTGAAATTCCTGAAGAGTGGTTTAGGCTTAAAACAAAACCGGTTTATGACCTAGGCTGCCGTAGCTTCATAACGTGGCAACAAAGGCCTTATCTGTTTAAGTGCCGCAACGTGAGGCCAGTAACTCAGCAAGCCGACTTTATGTATCAGAACGTCACGCTTAACCCGATGCGTTCTCCAACTGGGCAAGTGACATCCTTGTTCTTGTCGATTCAAGATGCGACTGCTGAAGCTCTGATGTCTCAGAAAAAGGCTTGACGTACCTTAAGGTGAAAATTGAATCGCCTTATAAGAGCACTCTGAAAACCAAATAAAAATGGCCAAGGTTAATCCCCTTGGCCATTTTTGTATCTGATCCTGTAGTAATGAGTTCGAACTAAAGAAAGGCGTTCCGTGTTCGTTAACTTTAGTCGAGTTGTTGTTAGGCTCTATCAACAGCGGCTTGTATCCGCTGGGTTCTCATAAATAAGCGCATCTAACCTGCCATATTTTGTGGACTTTACCCCGCTCATCCAAGTTTCGAACGTGCTAATCGATCTTGCCTTTGTACTTTATAAATTTCAGGGCTAATGAAAGAGGGCTGAGATCGGCACTCCAAGCGAAAAAGTCAGAAAAAAATGAAATTATTTAAGAAATAACGCATTTTTTGATTCAAGAAAAGTGTGATTTTTATGTGATTAAAGGGCACTTTTTTCACAAATTTGCCTTATCGAAGATTTTTTCGCCGAATTTGCAAGGGAAACGTTTGCGCAATAAACCGACAGCGTTTGCGTGAATATGTTGTTAAGTTATTAATTACTATGAATTTAGTAGGAAATGACGGGCGGGAAGCTTTTACCAGATATGGAATCTTTGAGAGGATAGCACAAAAAAAAATGAAATATCAGACTTGCTGTTAGTAAATCACAGCCTATAATGCTGAAAACCGGAGCGTCTGCCAACGCTCCGGTTTTTTTGTGTCCGAAACTCAGTAAAGCGTCTGCCAACGCTTACCGAAAACGCACGACACGTAATATGATTACAGGACAAATTATCATGCGTATCGAACAAGAACTTAAGTTAGGTTTCAAAGATGTACTCTTCCGTCCGAAGCGTTCTACCCTTAAAAGCCGTTCTCAAGTTGAATTAACCCGCGATTTTACATTCAAGCATAGCGGTCGTCAATGGTCTGGTACTCCAGTAATTGCAGCGAACATGGATTCGGTAGCAAGCTTTGAAATGGCAGCTGCTCTAGCAGAGCACGGTGTTATGACTGCAGTACACAAGCACTACACAGTAGAGCAGTGGGCTGAGTTCGCAAAAACAGCAGACAAGAAAACGCTGAACAACGTATTTGTTTCAACAGGTACTTCTGAAGCTGAGTTTGAGAAAACTAAGCAAATCATGGCGCTTAGCGACGAATTCGTATTTATCTGTATTGATATCGCTAACGGCTACTCAGAGCACCTAGTTGAGTATGTACAAAAAGTACGTGCTGAATTCCCGACTAAAGTTATCTCTGCTGGTAACGTTGTAACGGGTGACATGGTTGAAGAGCTAATCCTAGCTGGCGCAGACATTGTTAAGGTTGGTATCGGCCCTGGTTCTGTTTGTACTACACGTGTTAAAACAGGCGTAGGTTACCCTCAACTTTCTGCAATCATTGAGTGTGGCGACGCGGCACACGGCCTTGGCGGCATGATCATCGGTGACGGTGGCTGTTCATGTGCGGGTGACGTATCTAAAGCGTTCGGCGGCGGTGCTGACTTCGTAATGCTAGGCGGCATGCTAGCTGGTCACTCTGAGTCAGGCGGCGAAGTTGTAGAGCAAGACGGTAAGCAATTCATGAAGTTCTATGGAATGTCTTCACAGTCGGCTATGGACAAGCACTCAGGTGGTGTTGCTAAGTACCGTGCTGCGGAAGGTAAAACTGTTTTACTTCCATACCGTGGTTCTGTTCACAATACAATTTCTGACATCCTTGGTGGTGTACGTTCAACTTGTACATACGTAGGCGCAGCAAAGCTTAAAGAGCTAACTAAGCGTACGACTTTCATCCGTGTACAAGAGCAAGAGAACAACGTATTCGGTAAAGAGTAATCTGAACTGATTCGAATAGTTTGAAAATCAAGAGC
>NZ_MAKD01000106.1:0-17571 GCF_001691235.1 Vibrio sp. ZF57
ACGCTTACCTTTCGCAAGTCCTTGCAGGGCAAGGGGCTTCGTAATCTTGCCCTGCAGGGTTAGGTATGCCTAAAACGATAGAAATAGCCTAATAATCACCCATACTGGCCGTTTCTATCTGAGATCCAATTAGGAAACAAAGCCTGTAATTGGTTACATATGAGAGTTTAGCTTATTCGCAGGAAAAAAGAAGTCTAATGCCTACCAGCCATTCTTGCATCCGTGATGTTAGATTTGTAAACATTGATTTGTTCAGAAAAGTCCATTCATAACGATCATGATACAGCATGGATACGGCCACATCAATTCACCAGACTTATGCATATTATGCACTGGTTAGCGATTTGATGGCAGTTAAACCTTAGGGAGAGACCGAAGAGTAAAACGCTAATACATATCTTGCAAGTCTTCATAGTAGTTTAATGGTTTTACATTAAGAGAATTAAATTTTATCTAACTTCGTAATATTTAATACCTGAACCTAAGATCTGGTATGTAAACCATGATTCTTGGCAACACTTGATTATTCACATCAACGTAAGCTATGTAAGATCATAGATGAATAGTTAGACAGATTTAATCGAGTGCAAAAAAAAGGTTCATCGCGGATTAGCGGGAACTAAAAACAAAAACGGTAGTAATCACCATACCTTATAAGAAATAGGTCTAGTAATACTTTAATATTGATCAGGTTACCGGTAAGAGCTTATTCTAATACTTGGCCAGGAATGATCAAATCAGGATTTTCAATATCATTACTCTCAATGATCTCTTCTAAATCGAAGCCGAACTTTCTACGTAGTTCATATAACCAATCACCTTCTTGTACGACATAAGGTAATGTCGGCTTAACAGCAACTTCGGATATACTGTTAGACATAGTATCGAAGTCACAGTCCGTATCAGTTGGGTCAGATGTGCAATCCGGAGCTTTCGTAATTTCAAGTGACGAAGGGCGAGGTTCAACTTGGTCAGACTCAATCTTACGCTTGCTGTCATTGAAATAATAAGATAATCCAACCACGGCTTCTCGTTGATTTTGCCCAAAATCATCATTCAACGTTTGATTAAGTGCGATACTCGCACCGAAATATTCATTCAAAGCATACTCAGCAAGGTACTCTATTGTTGGATATTTATCTTCAAATCCGACTCCAACCTTTAAATCAATTTCTTCTCCATCATGTATACTATAAAGCAAACCTAAATCAGGTATGTACTCAGAATCATCTAATAATTTATAATGTTTGATACCTAGATTCAATTGAAGTCGGTTATATTGGTAGAGAAAATAAATAGATTGAGAATTCTCAAACATATCTCCATCAAAATTATAGCCATAGTTTGCCCCTACCCCCAAAATATGAGCAGTTGGCTTCTCAGCAACCGCTGCACCGCTGGTTAGTACTAGAAACATAAAAAAAATATTATTAATTAGTCGGTTCACAGGTTCACCTCATAAACAACATTAAACGACCCTTGGTAATTACCTGAACTGAGTGCATTTCCATCGACATCAAAACTAACATCGTATGCTACATCAACTTTGTTACTACCTTCTCCATTCACTGTAATCACTTCTGAATCAGGAAAAGATGCGGTATTAAGTACTCCGTCTTGGACAATCACCTTGTCAGGGCTTTCGCAGCCAATGGCACACGTGATTGTGTAGGGTATCTTATCTAGCGAGTTATCAATATTTGTAAGCTCATAGTCACCTGACGTAGGGCTAAATGTCATAATAACGCCTGTAGGTAAAGTCCCTAACAAGCTAACATCATACCTCGTTGTACCAGAGATCCTTTTTGTTGCAGTATCATACTGGGGTTCAATATTCCCGTCTCCAAGTACCGTTAATGATTCAAGGATCGCAGCTTGATAATCAATCGTGATAATTAACGTCTCCGGCACTCTGGTATAAGTCATCGTACCGGTTTGACTTGTAAAAAAGTAAGTGGGTGAAAGGTTAATTGATGCCGTAAAAGTTCCAGATCCAACAGGGGCTGCGAACACATCATTACTGATATTAGGCAAAGCGAAAGCAGGTCGATAAAACTTAAAAGGCTCTATTCGGCTTGTTGCTGTGTAACCCATTCGCGACACACACAAAGTCGACTCTTGGCCCACTTTCGCACTCGAACCACTTATATTTGTAGCTGCACACTCATTGGCAACTCCCATTCCCACATTTGACCCGTAGTCTTTTGATGTGAAATAACTAGCCGAGCTACCCAAATTGTACTCAACGCCTAACAACTCCAGGCTGGTGTTAAAACTTTCGCCTGTAGAATGATTAACAAAGCTAACGTTATTAACGGGTTGGTTATCCATCGTTGCGGGATACCACTCTGCCGTTGGTTGCTCTTGCGCTATCATCCATGCAGATGGAGATATAGCTTCACTACCGAAATAACTATTTGGCGCCGCATTGTTCCAAACCACAGAGTTGTTTGCTGTAATCGTTCCGTATACATCTGCAGCATGGCTACTATCTAAAGCCGTGAATAATAGCGCTATACTAATTAGGCTATTTCTTTTTAATAGTGATATTTTTGTTATAACTGTAATCATGGTTGGCTACCTTAACGGATAACGAATCGACATTTTGCAGGCCTTCTGCTAATTTTATGGTTTTCTTTCGACCAGATAGTATTGTATTAGTTTGTTTACATTTGTTACTAACAGAATTCGGTTTACAGTTATCAAACTGTATGTAGAAAAATGTGTTACCATTATTTTCCACATAAACTTCTGAACCGTTATATTTAACTTTGTAGTCAACATTAGTATTTTTTGCAGGTACAATATAATAAGGAGCATAACCATAATTAATACCAATTATACTTTCTTTTTTATCTCCATCGATAACGCTAGGCATGAAAGTCACTTGATAAACTTTGTCCTTCTCTAAATCATCACAATTAACCTGACATAAATTCTTTACTGATACACGACGTCTTTCCCCCGGATTTAATATCAGTTTATTGGGTAATAGCGCAAGATCCCATAAAGGTAAATTATCTTTTGTTAGCTCTACCTTTTCTAACTCTCCGTTTTCAACCTTTACTTGGCTAACGTTACCTTTTATATATTCAGGTTCAGTTTTCGAACTAGTCAGAGTAAAAACTCCATTACCATCTTCTCCAGCTATAAGAAGCATTTTATCTATGCTAAATGCATGGCTAAAAGAGGTCGTCATTAATAGTATCGAAGTAAATATTACACGTTGCATAATTTTCTCTATGTTAGTTATAAGCATATGGCGTCATCTCCATATGAACTGCATAATTAATGAGTTCATCAACATACAGTTTGTTTGCCGTAGTTAGTTGCTCAGGAGACTTAGCGAATATATACAAATAACCGCCAAGCTTTTTGTTTATAATTTCAACACCTGAGTTGTTCAGTTTGTTCTGATAGTTCAATACAATATTACTATCCTTGTATTGCCCTAAGTAGTAATAATAAACACCATCAACTAGGGCTATCTGATAACCTTCACTATTTTCTTCGAATGATGGCATACAGAAGTTATTACCTAAATTCAAATTATTAACCGATGATAACTCCGGTATTACACATTGGTTTTCCTTAGATATAATTTTGTAAGGTTGTTTATCTTTCACCTTAAATTGATACACACCTTCAACAAGCTTGTCAGTAGAAACACAACCTCCACCGATACATTCAACTCCGTCTATCGGATTTCCATTTATATCACTAAACGTCGATATAAATGATTTCAACTCAGACAACGACGTATCCAAACGGATAACAGTTCCTGGATAACTAGTAGCCGACGTATAAGACTCACCATTGTTGTAAAAATCAGAGGCTTCCGTATCAAGCTTGAATTCATATTCATAGAACTCTTTTAATGGATATACCGTCAAAGCATCTCCACTAACATAAGCATTGCTTTGTTTTCCATTCTGCTCGGAGTTAACTACCGCCAAGAATTTTCCATCCGAAGACAGTTCCCCTGTATCATTATTCGAAATAAAATAAGAAGATGACTTTTCACTCGTAAACTCTATTCCTTGAGAAGTTACGATATTACTTGTACCAATATATGCAGAAACACTTGTATTACTACTTGAATTGATATAGGCATAAGAGTTTGAGTCAATATGTTTATTCTTATAATTTGCAGACAATGATAAATCGGCACTGCTTTGGTCTTCAGTAGAATCTTGATAATAAAGTCCCGCAGAGCTTGATACATTTAGATTGTTTCTGTTAATTAGACTACTTGAGACTGTATCTCTATGCGATAGCGCAACATCACCACTATCATCTATTTGTGCTTGTGTACTATGTGTGTATGTGTTTTCCTGGCCTATTGGAATAATTATTGAGGCCATAACACCATAATTTATATCGCTCGATTCACTTGCTGATAACTCTAAGTTCACCTTTGAGTCAAGTGGTAATGATGATATCTGCACGCCACTTCTTGCAGACCAACTTTCTGATTCATTATTATAACCATTACTAAAATCTTTATATTGGTTTTTTGTTAATATACCCGCTATATATGATGATATATTTCTCGTTAAGTACTTGTTGTAATTTACTGATAATGATGTATAGTTCGAGTTACTGAATAAAAGTTGAGACAAACTAATATCTCCAATACTATTATCATTTTCACTATCAAATTTTGTGTAAGATACACTTAAGTTATAAATCCCCACATCAAAATTATAAAAACTAGATCCATCGTCAAATAATCCTGTTACTGCCGATATTCTGGACACTTCCCCTAAAGATAAGTGACCACCAACATAATTATAATTATCTTCCCCTGTAATAAACGAACCTGCACCCAGTGCAAAAAAATCCGTAACTTGATAGCTCAATTTCCCATTGGTGAACATTGGACTTTCATAATTATCATAAGCAAAGTTGATGGATTTCTGGTCAAAATCGTCCTCTAGTCCCGTATTCGTCAGGTCTCTTGATAAATAACCGGCTGTAATATGATAATCTAGTTCGCCGGTTTTAATCGACGAAGAGCTTGTATTGACTATCAACCTATCTTCTGTGTAAAACTCTTCACTGCCATCAAATATTCGAATTGTCGCAGTATAAGTACCAGATGGTAGCTCGTTATAGTCAAAGTATTCTTGCCCTGCATCCACATTACGACTTAATAGAACACGGCCTCTATCATCATTAATTTCTAGTCGACCAGCTCTTGAAATGTTCAAATATACTCGTCTAGAATTAGGAGATGATTTTTTTACTAGCTCTCTCGTCGATCCAATCGACAACATGTAACCAGAAGTTTTGCTGCCATTTTCTAAAAACTGAGTACTATTCCAAGAGCGTTCTTGGTATTTATACCCGACAGAGAAACGAGTATTACCACCAACATAGTTATACGATGAGTCATCCGAACTGAAACCATTGACATCACTAAAGTTTAGATCATTATGCAAATAGCCATACTTGCCAAAACCTGCATAATTTTCATGTTGATAAGAATAAGACGATGTATAATCAGTGTTGTCGCTATAAGAACCAGATAGATTCAAACCATGTGACATAATGATCGCGTTTTGATCGATCTCTTCTTTTACAAATTTTATTTCTGACTCTTCTATTATCTCAGTTAAGAATTGTGAGTTAACATGAATAATCAATGATTGGCTATCTGGCACATAAACAAAATCATATAAATCAGGTAGTAGACCACATTCACTTCGATAACCTTTACAATCTAGGCTCGATTCAACCCCATTTACCAGTGTTGTTGCCATCGCATCGCTAACATCTTTCTCAATACCAAGTTCATTCGCCAATGCTTGTGCTACAAGTTGTTTTTGTGAAGTGGGAATTCTTACTTCATCACCCGAGATGAAAGCTTCCGAATAGAATAATTTGTTGTTATCAGCCGAGAGAATTAGTGGCATTCTTATCAACTTCTCTTCAAACATATCTTCAAATCCATCTGGAATATTTGCGACGGATTTTGAACTATATATTATGGCCAAGAAAAATATGATAATTAAGTTTAAACCAAACCAAAGTCTAATAAACATTATAGTTGAAGCTCCACATTGAACGTAATACGACCATTGCAATCTAATGGCTCATCACTCGGTATATTTTTATTTGTCACTAATTCAAATTCATTGGTAGAGTTTTCATATTCAGTATTTTTAATATTATTAAATTCAAAGTTTGGTATATCTAAAATATCAGAGTAATGTTTTCTATCGATATAGAGATCGACAAAATCATCATACATAGTCTCACCGCTATCGTTGAGAACACATTTAGAAGTGAACTCTGATATGTTATAACTGTATTCAAACGAATCCCCAGTGCTTGTTGGTATATTAGTTCTAATATAAGAATAAAAACGCCCATTTAGAAAGGTTTCGTTCTCACTATCATACTTCAGTGCAATAAACTCATCAGATAAATCTACACTTATAGAATAGTCATACAAATTCGCTCTATTTATTTGTGTATTTACTGGAAATGAATAGCTTTCATAGCCAAAGCTATTGAAACTAAAAATAACAAGCAATAATAGAAAGAAATAATTTATATAGATATTCATTTTCATCAGCCTCGAAAAACAAGGCACTTAATTAATTAAGTGCCTATCAAATAATGAGATTTTTTCTTATGGCAAAGTTGCAATCATATCAACGTTAACGATAACTTCTGAACCAGCAATATCATCTGGAGTTGAGTGTGCTGTATCGTTAGCAACATACAGTTGAATCGTATCGCCTGCTGAAAGTTGAGTTGAAGCTAAGTAGTCAGCTGCAGTAAGTTCCGTCGCTGAAAGGTTATCGCCAACGACAATGTTAGGCTGTACTTCACCCATTGAAGCTGGAAGCACATTTACTTGTGATACCGTCCAGTTAGCTGGAGTTAAAGCCCCAAGCACAGCCCCCGTGTAGTCATGCGCTTCCAAAACAACTGGTTTAGTCGTTGTGAACGTACCGTCAGCGTTCACCTGTAACGTACCAACAAAAGAAGCAGAGTCTTCACTACCGCCCGCACCAGTAACAATGATGTCACCGTTGGATACAAAACCAGGAACAAAGCCGCTGAATACTGCAGAACCAATAGAGGTATCGCCAGGTGCAGCAAAAGCCGGAACAACAGCAATTGCAGACAATAATGTAATGAGTGTTAATTTTTTCATTTTATTTCCTTTAATATAATATAAGCATTGCGTTAGCCTCTTGCTAAACAACGGGTATATAATATTAAAATAACTACGTTTTAGGTTAGCACGTTGGAATTATTTATAGTTAAATATGCCTAGTCGATATATCGCCGACTAGTTCATTTATCTAGGGAATAAGATCTGTACAATAAATACTTTCAGTTACACTAAATTGGATATCATAATAACCATTATGAAACTTTGAGAAAGGTGTTTCAATTGGATATGAGAAGGGGTAACGCTGGTGACTATCTGAGTTATAAAAATGAGCATCATAACTATTTTATTATATTGCTTTATATAATATTAATTATGACCATCACAAGTTAAACTACCTAAATCGTAACCTAAGTTATTATAATCTAGCGTTTAATTTACAAGTGATGTCTTTAGTTGGGGAAATAGAGTGAGACGGAGAATTCACCTTGCGGTTATTAATTAATAAATATCAACATGACAATAACACGTAAATAATTCGCATTAAAAATGCCAGTAACATCGCTACTGGCTTACTAAAGATTTTCAACCTACTTTAAAGGGAGACAGACTCATAACTATCATCTATAGCATGATAAAAAAACGTGTACTTGGCTACCAAAGTAATTAAAGTCGGCCTCAGGAGTATCTTCAGGACCTCTATAATACGTGATACCACCGTTTTCACTGGTTGGTTCCACGTAATTATTAATGTAAAACTTATAGAGCAAACCATTTCCTCGGAACCAAAACTCATCTAGGTAACCGGAATGTGAATATATACGACCTGCAGGTATGGCTTTATATGCAGGGTCTGCATTCCAAGCGCTAGCAAACCGAAGTGCAATAGTTGACGAGTCAAATTCTTTCCACCCACCACCATCGAAGTTTATTGATGAGCAGTAATATTGAGTCTGGCTGCTATCATATCCAGACTCTATAAAGTTCGCGTCATCTGCGTTATACCCATAACTGTTGAGTAACGAATACGTATAATCGGCAGTATCATTCGGAGCAAAAATCGAAGTATTATTATCACTATAGCGGAGTACTTGTTCTCTCGTTAACAACGGAAGAAATTCACTTCCTTCATATGAAGTTATACCCAAAGGTGCGAGTAAAGTAACGTTCAAGTTATCACAAAATGAGTCATAGCAAGCTTCAATATTAACATTAAATTGAGGTTCAGTATTTGCGGTAGAATACGCTGTCAAGATACCTGTATGTTCATCAAAGGTACTAACGTTCAACTCAGTTACTGTCCAATTGACATATTCGGCTGGAACTTGTTCCATTTGGCCAATTGAGTTAGTTATAGTCGCCTGATATAATTCATGTTTATCTAGCTCTAAGTCACGTTGAATCGAAGTCACACCATTTAAACTGATAGATACTGGGGTGATTTCTGGGATATAATAAGTATTAGTACAAAGAACATAATTTACCTCTTCATTATTACTAGCAGTGACTGAACCATCAAATAGATTGACTAGTGTTGTGGTAGTTTCATCAACCTGGTCACTAGTCCAATACGGTTTGTCATTTGGATATCTATAGTCTGTAAATATTTGACCATCAGGCTTCCAAGCATAAAGTTCTTGCAAATCTACTTGATTCGGTAAAAAAGCACCTCTTGCAGTACAAATTGCTTCAGCAACACCTTTCGAATGCGCTACGGTTGTTACATTATCGACGGCATTGGTGCCATCTCCTGTTCCTATTATTTCGAATTCAATACTCGCAGTTTCTGCCTGCTCCATAGTTAAAGGTGGAGTAACAGATTGATATACATTGCCTTCATTAAAATCAATTATCGGGTATAAGTCTTCGGATTTTAACTTTATTATCCCGGTGGCATAGCCTCCTTTGTTATCAGAGACAACGTAAGTGATATTGTGATAGCCAGAATTAGAAGTAGTAAACGTGAAAATAGTGTCATTGAACAGATTACCATCTAAGTTAGCATCTTCTATAATGGCAACATCAGCATCGTAAGCATAGACATCAATTAATTGTAATGAATCACCATTAGGATCAGAAATGAGACTCAAAACGTCAATTGTGACCGTTTTCCCGTATGGAACTTCTGACACTATTTTTAAGGTATCAGGATCGGTAAATGTCTGTATATATGTAGAGTTAGCTATTGGAGCACCATTTACTGTTGTTGAAACTGCAATATCCAGGCTACCACTAAGAACATTTACTCCATCACTATAGCTATATAAAACCCTCTCAACTCCGGATTCAAGTCCAGCACCTGGAGTATACTCTATAACGTTATTCGCGGGATCAGATACTGCTGATGAAAGCGTTGAATCGCTATTAGGCAAAGTTAGCGTCATACTAAGTGTATAGCGACTCGTGTCGACCTCGTACCCCAAATTTGCTAACTCGTCCTTCACGTTCACCGAAATGGGTGTTCCAGTTGAAGTTGCAGATGATATGGGTATTAATTGTTCACTGTTTTCAGCTATAGCGATTCGAGCTGTAGCCTCACTATAGCCATCATAAGATATCGCTGTTGACATTCTTGACACAGAGGATCCAACACGAAATCGGTAGTCACATAGGTTTACTTGCGTTGCTTTAATATAAAAACCATTTTGGTCGTTAGAAACCACATCGCAATGATAGTCAGAATTAAGGGATTCAACATTCAGCAGAGCAACAGGTGTCCCATCAGAACTTTCCATATTGTTGGAGAGATCAACATAAAAAGTTTCACGAGGTTTAGTGTGCTGCATGGTATCTTGAACGGAGTAAAGTACGTTCGATTGAGCTGGCCTATCTGGGCTCGAAGTAGAACCAACTCCTGAATCACCATTACAACCTGAAACAGCCAAGATTAAAGCTACCTGTAACAAATTAGCCTTCTTTGGCAACACATCTAACATATCGTTTGACCTTTTTAAAATTTAACCTTGTAGCATACGAATGCTACATTAGATTGCGATGTTATCTTTTTGTAACTGGATATGTTTAGCAAATATGCAAAATTGACTCTTGGAAATGCCTAGTCATAAAATCACGGCCAAACTTCAAATGATTAAATGTATATCTTGATGGGAATACTGATTATAAGCATTTGGTTATAAATAGATAAACTGGCAGGCATTAAACACTTGATACTAGGCTAGTATCTTGAGATGTTTAGCTTTCTATCTTGATACATTAAGGCAGCAATGCAGTAACACTCTCGAGACGTTCTATAATATGAACACGTTTACCGCATTGAACTTTCATTGAATAAAAAGGATTTATCATGAACAAACTCGTCATTATCATCTTATGTGTACTGCTTCCGCCTGTTGGCGTGTTCTTCGCTCGCGGCGCCGGGAAAGATTTGGTGATTAATATCATTCTTACTTTCTTCTTCTGGGTTCCAGGAATGATCCATGGTCTGTGGGTAGCCACCCGCTAACCCTTATTAACAAATAGATACCGAATAAAATATCCATAAAAACAAGCTCCTAGCCATGAAGAGTTAAAAATAGGATGAAATGAAAGTACTTTTCCACTATCATCCTGTCGCCTAAACGTAAGCGATTGCTTTCACAGATTTCGCTGAGTTTAGGCTCCAACTACATAACACTTCAAATGGTGGGAGCCTTCAATGACACAACTTACGATTACTCGTCCTGACGACTGGCACGTTCATCTACGCGATGGCGAAGTATTAAAAGATACAGTTCGCGATATCAGCCGTTACAATGGTCGAGCGTTAATCATGCCAAATACCATCCCACCGGTAACCGATACCGAAATGGCTCTTGCTTACCGTGAACGCATCATGGCACAGCAGCCAAGCGAGCAATTCCAGCCTCTAATGGCACTTTACCTGACAGACAACACAACACCTGATGAAATTCGTAAAGCGAAAGAATCTGGCGCTGTTGTAGCAGCGAAGCTATACCCTGCTGGCGCGACGACTAACTCTGATTCAGGTGTAACTTCAGCTCAAAAGATTTACCACGTACTCGAAGCAATGCAAGAAGTGGGTATGTTGCTGCTGGTACACGGTGAAGTAACGGCTCACGATGTTGATATCTTTGACCGTGAGAAGCAGTTCCTGGACACAGTTCTAGCACCGATTGTTAACGACTTCCCTAACCTGAAGATCGTTCTAGAGCACATCACGACGGCAGATGCTGCGACTTTCGTTAAGAACGCTAACGAGAACGTAGCGGCAACCATTACTGCTCACCACTTGCTTTATAACCGCAACCACATGTTGGTTGGCGGCATTAAGCCACATTTCTACTGCCTACCTATCCTTAAGCGCAACACACACCAGTTAGCACTTATTGAAGCAGCAACAAGCGGTAGCAAGAAGTTCTTCTTGGGTACAGACTCTGCACCACACGCTAAAGGTGCAAAAGAGTCAGCGTGTGGTTGTGCAGGTTCTTACACAGCGCACGCTGCGGTTGAACTGTACGCTGAAGTATTCGATTTAGAAGGCAAGATTGAGAACCTAGAAGCATTCGCGAGCCACAATGGCCCAGACTTCTACGGCATGCCACGTAACTCAGATACAATTACGCTCGTTAAAGAAGAGTGGAATGTTGCTGAAACGATGCCTTTCGGTTCAGACATCGTTGTGCCAATCCGTGGCGGCGAGGCGATTGCTTGGTCTGTAAAATAAGCACTTGGGCTGTTAAATAAACACCCTCCATTTAGCGAAAAGGGTCACCATAGTAATTATGGTGACCCTTTTTTGTTTCGATAAAAGACTGTCTTATTCCCAGCAGTAATTTAACGATTACTTACCGCGAATTTTTCCGATAGCAGTCCAAATAGCAACGACAATCAATCCAGATAAAACCCCAATCACACCATTTAATAGCGTTGGTACCACCGCAGTCGCAATCGTATGTCCACTGAAGTCCATAATAATCGGTTCAATTAAGTGATGAATTGCTGGAACGTTGTGTACCACAATACCGCCGCCAACCAAGAACATTGCAGCCGTGCCGACAACCGCAAGCATCTTCATTAGCTTTGGTGCAAATGCGACTAACCCATTACCCAATCGGGTTTTAATGGCACTCCCATTTGATGTGCGTTGGAGATAGAAACCTAAATCATCCAGCTTAACGATCCCTGCCACTAAGCCATAAACACCAATCATCATCACAACCGCTATCAAACTCACCACAAGAATCTGAGTCACGATACTTGTACCCGTTACGGTACCCAGAGCTATCACAATGATTTCCGCAGATAAGATGAAGTCGGTACGAATTGCGCCTGAGACCTTTCGCTTCTCATACTCTTCAACAGATTCACCCGAGCTGCTTTCCTCATCTTTCTCTTCGTGTTGATGAGCATGAGGAAAAAGCTTTTCTAAGATTTTCTCTGCCCCTTCAAAACAAAGAAACAGACCACCAATCACCAGTAGTGGCATGATCAACCAAGGAATGAATGCACTGATCAATAGTGCTGCCGGAACCAAAATCAGCTTGTTTTTAAATGAGCCTTTTGCGACCGCCCATACCACTGGGATTTCTCTTTCAGCAGAAACACCGGATACCTGCTGGGCGTTAAGGGCTAAATCGTCACCTAATACGCCTGCGGTTTTTTTAGCGGCTACCTTAGACATCAATGCGACATCATCCAACACGGTTGCAATGTCATCTAACAGTGTTAGTAAACTTGCTCCAGCCATTTTGTTGTCTCTTTATAAAGAATTGAACCATCAATAAAATGTAACACCATCAATTCACTCATCAAAGCTATGAGTCTGTAAAAAATAAAGTCACAAGTTGTGTTTTCTATTGCTGTCTCTGTTAGACGGGAATAATCTGTCTTAATCTTTCACGAACATAAAAGAAAAAGTATTGATGAAAAGTGAATCTACCTACCCGATTGGTAAGCCAGGGCAAAAATGGCAACAAGCAGAACGTGAAGCATGGTTAGCTCAACGAACGGTTAAGCGTGAATACCAGCAAGAAGTTGTACCAAAGATTAAAGCACTTGCAGACCGCTTTGACATCGAACAATACGGCGCACTGAGCTACGACGAAGCTCGCTTCCCACTCTTCGCTATCAAGAGCAAAAACTGGGACGAGTCAAAGCCGACGATTCTGGTGACAGGTGGTGTTCACGGTTACGAAACCAGTGGCGTGCATGGCGCGATCAAATTCGCTGCGACTCAAGCAGAAAAATACACGACGCACTTCAACATTGTTGTCGCACCTTGTGTGAGCCCTTGGGGCTACGAAGTGATCAACCGCTGGAATCCAAATGCTGTTGATCCAAACCGCTCTTTCTACGACGGTACGCCAGCAGAAGAATCAGCAAACCTACGAGCTCTAGTAGCGTCTCTGCCAGAAGTATTGGTTCACGTTGACCTGCATGAGACGACTGACTCTGATGAAACTGAATTCCGACCTGCACTCGCAGCTCGTGATGGCATTGAGTACATCGACGGTATGATCCCAGACGGTTTCTACACTGTTGGCGATACTGAAAACCCACAACCTGAATTCCAAGCTGCTGTCATCGCTTCAGTTGAAAAAGTAACCCACATTGCGCCTGCGGATGACGAAGGCAAGATCATTGGTTCAGACGTCACTCAACACGGCGTGATCAACTACCCAATGAAGAAGCTTGGCTTATGTGGCGGCGTGACTGACTGTAAGTACGGTACAACCACAGAGGTTTACCCAGACAGTGACAAAGTAACAGACGAAGAGTGTAACGATGCTCAAGTTGCTGCTGTTGTTGGTGCTTTGGATTACGTTATTCAGCACGAATTGAACGCGTAAGCGTAAACCCGCTCATAGCTAGAACCGGGCACCTAGACTAATAACTAAGAGCCAAGAACTAAAAGAGCCACAAATGACTACTCACTTGTGGCTCTTTTTTGTTTCTCTTTCGCTGATGTCTTCTACGGCATAAAAAAGCTCCCTTGCACGCGGTGCAAGGGAGCTTTGAATCTGCTGATTAGAGTAAGTTCCTATCTAGAGGTACTTACTTAGTGGCCGGAGTAACCGTTTCTTGCCCTTTACCGACTTCTGTCAGTAGGCCTTTCAACAAGCTCACACAACCAATCAAAAGAATGATCGTAAACGGCAGTGCTGCAATAATCGTAATAGATTGCAGAGCTTGGATTGATTGAGTACCACCAATCCACAGCATCACCATCGCGATAGCACCTGAGATAACCGCCCAAACGACTTTCTGTTTCACTGGCACTTCTAATTTACCACCCGCCGTCATGCCATCGATAACGATAGAACCTGAGTCCAACGTTGTAACGAAGAACACAATGATCAGCGCGACTGCGAGAACAGACAGAATGCTACCGAACGAGTAAGCATCTAGCATGTAAAACAAGCTTAGAGATACATCTGTAATGCCTTGGTCGAGGCCAAGTTGCCCCACCTGATTAATCACTTGCTCGATAGCTACGCCACCGAAGATAGACATCCAAGCTGAAGTCACCAATGTTGGGATAATCAATACGCAAAGTAGGAATTCACGAACCGTACGGCCTTTAGAAATACGCGCTACGAACATACCGAAGAAAGGTGCATACGCTACCCACCATGCCCAGTAGAACACAGTCCAACCATGCAGCCATGTTGTGTCTTCACGACCCGCACTTTGGCTCAAAGCTACGATATTTTTCACATAGCCCGTTGCCGCCGTTACCATTGAATCAAGCACAGTTGTGAAATTCAATACAGCGATAAGACCAAGGAATATGAATGCAATAACCATGTTCAGGTTACTTAGGAACTTAACACCACCGTCCATACCACGTAGTACAGAGATGATCGCCAAGCCCATGATCAGAACGATGATAGATTGCTGAAGGAAGATGTTGTTTTCCAAGCCGAACACGTGGCTAATACCACTTGCTGCTTGTGTACCACCTAAGCCCAATGAAGTCGCAAGGCCAAACAGAGTAACCAGTACGGTTAGTACATCGATTACATCACCAGTTTTGCCCCACACACGCTCACCCAGAATTGGGTAAAACACAGAACGCATTGATAGCGGTAAGCCTTTGTTATAAACAAAGTACGCCAGACAAAGCGCCGTCATGCCATAGATAGCCCATGCATGAAAACCCCAGTGGAATACGGTTGCGCCTAGCGCCAGTTCACGACCAGCGGCTGTGAAAGGTTCTGCGTCTAATGGCGTTCCGAACCAATTAGTGAAGAACGCAGTTGGCTCTGCAACACCCCAGAAGATAAGTCCAATACCCATACCTGCTGCGAATAACATCGCAATCCAAGATGACATTGAATAGTCCGCCGTCGCGTCTTCGCCACCTAAACGGATTTTACCCAACGGTGAAAAAGCAAGAACAACAGCAAACGCTAGCATGATGTTAGCTCCCCACATAAACAGGAAGTCAAACTTTGATAGAACAGCACCCTTAATAGAATCAATTGCAGCTTTAGCATCTGCAGGAGGAAGAGCAAGAAGAGTGATGATGAAGAGAAGAGATAAGCCAACTGAGGCTACGAAAACTGTGTTATGGACATCCATGCCCCATTTACTGACGTTGTCTTGACCAACTTGATAGTCAGTAGAATCAATACTGTACTTTTTTGATTTAAAACTCATAAATTATGATGTTCGCATATCCGATTCAACGAATATAAGGACGCTCTCCATATCCAACTACTACTTGATTGGCTCGCCGCATCGCCTAAATAAAAGGCAATAAAAATCACAATAGTTAGTGATAAATGGACTTACTGGCTCAATCCCAAGGCGCGTATTATAGCACAGCTCAAAGCATTTTGACTGAGATTTCGCTCAATAGTCGCCCAAACCACCGTTGACAATGATAGTTAACCTAATAAAAACAGAATAAAACAAAAGAACAAAATTATTTAAATACAACAACTTAAATCAAAACCACACACTGTAACGTCACATCCAAAATTTCTGCATATAATTTTGATAATCGCCCAATTTACTTATAGCTCTAATAAAAAAGCCCCGCTATAGGGGCGGGGAAAGTTACCAAAGGTAAAAGAGAAATCAGTGCTCAAATGTCAGTGCTGCGTCTCACAGATCAGCACTGCACATTTCAAAGACAGTTCGTTAGATTGCGAAGCAAAAACCTAGGTTATAGTCTTCACCATTTTTCGCAGTGAACTCTTTGTCTTCACTTGATGCATTCGGGCGGCCACTTTCATCGCCTTTTACTAAGCTCACCCAGTGACGGATGCCAGAAGAACGGCTGGCCTCAGTTTGACCAAACGTAGTGCACGTCTCTAATTGGATATCTTGAATATCAACCAACTCCAGGCGGCCTGTGCCTTTACGAGCACCGATTGTCACTTCAACGTGCGTACCGCTTTCATCACGGAATAGGATTGCTGAAGGCTTAGATTTATCACCTGTGTAAGCCACAAAGTGTTTAGCGCGTTTCAGTCCAGTATGTTCGCCATTCTTGAAGTAAACCTGAACGTGTCGGTAATCGATCTCGTAACTCACTACATCTTCATGTGAACCCGTCTCTAGAGGAAATAGAGTATCAAGCAACTGTTTCGCCATTTTTTGTTTTTCGAGTTGCTTGTCTGCTTTCACCATTTCGACGGCAAAGACAGCTTCAGCAATAAATGTTGAATGGTTTCTGTGAAGTTCTGTTTTGTCTAGTGTCAGCATATTCATAGTCTATCCCTCGTACGGCTTTAAATTTCATTTAGGTCAAACATCCCAATAGACCCTTTTCAAAATTGTTCTTTACTGTGTGGTTTCCATGTTTTTCATACTACTGTTATTTTTGAAACAATTTCACAACAAAAATTACACAGTGTGAATTTTACTAAATTGCTTTTTGCACAAACCGGCATTTCGAGCCCCCAGCCCTTTATTTAACTGGGTTTAGGGTTCCGTAGAAACGCGTTTACGTGTTGTTTGAATTTGTGTAATAACCCACCCCAACCAACTTATTGTCGATAACTCGATAGTAAGTGTGCTTAGTTTCCACTTTGCTCGACAGCGGATTTAACCATCGATAGGTGTAAACGCCACGACCATTTTCTTTGGCTAGATTTAACATCTCAGTGAGAATCGGTTTATCGTCTGGGCTTAGATTTTTACGCTGATTTTTCCATCTTTCAGGGTAAACACATCAACCATACGAGCTTCGATGACGGTGCCATCTGGGTTAGTCGCAGAGAACGTTGATTCGCTTACCGCGCGGTCTCCACACACAAAGTGGACAGGATCGCTCCAGGCTGCATCTGGAAAGTTCTGCCAAACCAATTCAAAGCTATTGCGAACGGCTTCGTACCCTTCGATAGTGTTTCCAAGTTCGCCTTCTCCTGCCACGGTGTGGAAGACACAGTCTTCGGTCATAAACGACATTAGCGCGGCTTTGTTGCGTAATTAAATTTAAAGATAGAACAACCCCGTTTCGCGTATTT